>SHLN01000068.1 GCA_004283105.1 Acidimicrobiia bacterium | reverse complement strand
CAACCGGTCAGAAGATCCGCATTCGCCTCAAGGCGTACGACCACGAAGTGGTCGATGAGTCGGCGCGCAAAATCGCCGAGACCGTCGTGCGTACCCAGGCGAAGATCAAAGGACCGGTGCCGCTGCCGACCCAGATCCATCGGTACTGCGTGATCCGCGGACCGCACGTGGACAAGGACTCCCGCGAGCACTTCGAGATGAGGATCCACAAGCGTCTCATCGACATCCTCGAGCCGACGGCCAAGACGGTCGACTCGCTGATGCGCCTCGACTTGCCTGCCGGAGTAGAAGTGGAGATCAAGCTGTGAACGCCCTAATCGGCGAGAAGCTGGGCATGACCCAGCTCTTTGACGAAGAGTCCCAGAGCATTCCGGTGACGGTCGTCAAGCTTGGTCCGTGCCGCGTCGTCCAGGTGAAGACCGAGGCCACCGACGGCTACGACGCCATCCAGATCTCCTATCGAGAGTTGGATGCGCGCAAGGTGAACAAGCCGATGGCCGGCCACTTCGCCAAGGCCAACGTGCCTCCCGCCCGCCATCTCATCGAGGTGCGGGTCCCCGATGCCAGCGAGTACACGGTCGGTCAGGAGATCAACGTGTCCGACGTGCTCGAAGTCGGCGAGAAGGCCGACGTGGCCGGGCTCAGCAAGGGCAAGGGATTTACCGGTGTCATGAAGCGTCACAACTTCGCCGGCCAGTCTGCCAGCCACGGCGTGCACCGGGTCCACCGGGCACCCGGGTCGATTGGCGCCTGCGCGACTCCCGCCCGGGTGTTCAAGGGGATGCCGATGGCGGGTCGCATGGGCGGTGACCGCAAGACCGTCCTCAACCTGGACATCGTCAAGGTCGACGCCGAACGGGGTCTCGCCATGCTGCGGGGCGCCGTGCCCGGCAACAAGGGCTCGGTGGTCGTTGTGCGAAGGGCGGTGAAGGCCGGTGGCTGACAAGCTGACTGCCCCGCTCTATTCGTCCGACGGTAAGTCGAAGGGCGAGGTGACCCTCGAGGCCACCGTGTTTGGCATCGAGCCGAACGTTCCGGTGTTGCATCAGGTCGTAACCGCTCAGCTCGCCGCCGCCCGGGCCGGGACTCACCACACAAAGACGCGGGCCGAAGTGCGCGGTGGTGGCCGCAAGCCGTGGCGCCAGAAGGGTCTCGGACGTGCCCGACACGGCTCGATCCGATCTCCTTCCTGGACCGGCGGCGGTGTCGCCCACGGGCCAAAGCCACGTGACTATTCGCAGCGGACCCCAAAAAAGATGAAGCGCCTTGCCCTGCGGTCGGCGTTGTCGGCCCGCGCCGCCGACGGCCAGATTCGCATTGTGGAGGGATTCGACTGGGACGCTCCCAAGACAAAGAAGGCCACGGACCTGCTCTCGGCCATGGACGTGGGCGGCAAGGTGCTTGTCGTGCTCGACCGCTCAGATGACGTGGCCTATCTGTCGCTCCGCAACGTCGAGAACGTCGTCGTCAACGACCAGGTCAACCCCTACGACATCCTCTGGGCCGACACGGTCATCTTCACCGTCGACACCCTCGCAGCCGCCTCAGGCACGAAGGACTATTCGGTAGGGGACGAGGACTTCGTGAAAGAGGTCGACAGTCAACAGTCAACGGTCGACAGCCAGAATCCGAACGATGAGCTTGAAGCCTCTGAGGAACCGGACGCAGGTTCTGAGCGGGAAGCGGGCAGCGGGGAGCGGGCAGCTACCGCTGACGACGCTCCCGTTGAAGCTTCCGAGGAGGGTTCAGAATGAAGAACCCTCGCTCCGTCATCATCGAGCCGGTCGTGTCTGAGAAGGCCTACGACGGCATTGACATGCTCAACGCCTATACGTTCATCGTCCATCCCCGGGCGAACAAGACCGAGATCCGCCTGGCCGTCGAGGAGATCTTCGAAGTCAAGGTCCGCAAGGTCAACACCATCAACCGTAAGGGCAAGAAGCGCCGCTACGGATACAAAGTCGGAAAGCGCCCCGACAGCAAGCGCGCCATAGTCACGCTCGCCGACGGCGACTCGATCGACATTTTCGAGGTATAGGTCCACATGCCAACCAAGCGCTACAAGCCCACATCACCAGGACGCCGGTTCCAGACCGTCTCGGACTTCGCGGAGATCACGAAGTCGAAGCCGGAGAAGAGCCTGCTCGACTCCAAGACCCGTTCGAGCGGCCGCAACGTGCACGGCCGGATCACGTCGCGCCACCGTGGGGGCGGCCACAAGCGCCGCTACCGGGTGGTCGATTTCCGGCGCAACAAGGACGGCATTCCCGCCAAGGTCGCATCCATTGAGTACGACCCGAACCGCAATGCCCGCATTGCCCTGCTCAACTACTACGACGGCGAGAAGCGCTACATCCTCGCTCCGGTCGGAATCAAGGTCGGCAACGTGCTCGAATCGGGCAGCGGAGTCGACATCAAGCCGGGCAACTGCCTCCCCTTGCGGAATATCCCCTCCGGTACCACGGTGCACGCCATCGAGCTTCGGCCCGGTGGAGGTGCCAAGATGGCTCGTTCGGCCGGCGCCTCGGTCCAGCTCGTCGCCAAGGAAAGCGGCTTCGCATTGTTGCGCCTGCCCTCAGGGGAGATGCGCAACGTGCCGCTCGACGCCAAGGCGACGATCGGCCAGGTTGGCAACACCGAGGCCGAGCTCGTCAAGATCGGCAAGGCCGGCCGCAACCGCTGGAAGGGCAAGCGCCCCCAGTCGCGCGGCGTGGTCATGAACCCGGTCGACCACCCGCTCGGTGGTGGCGAAGGCAAGAGCTCTGGTGGTCGTCACCCGGTCAGCCCATGGGGCAAGCCGGAGGGCCGCACCCGCAAGAAGAACAAGCAAAGCGACGCCTACATCGTTCGGCGCCGTTCCAAGAAGCGGCGGAAGTAGGGACTGACATGACTAGAAGTTTGAAGAAGGGCCCGTTCATCGACGACCACCTCATGAAGAAGGTCGAGGAGCTCAACGCCAGGAACGAGAAGCGCGTGATTCGCACCTGGAGCAGGCGTTCAACGATCTTTCCTGAGATGGTGGGCCACACGATTGCGGTCCACGACGGTCGCAAGCACGTTCCCGTCTACATCACCGAGTCCATGGTCGGCCAGAAGCTCGGAGAGTTTGCGGCCACCCGCACGTTCCGCGGCCATGCCGGAGAGAGCAGAGCGAGGCGCGGATGATCGTCAAGGCCCACGCCCGCCATATCCGCCAGTCGCCCTACAAGGTGCGACGCGTGCTCGACCTCATCCGGGGCATGCCGGTGGAAGAGGCGCGCAACACCCTCCAGTTCACCAATCGCCGGGCGGCCGAAACCGTCGCCAAGGTGCTGAATTCGGCCGTCGCCAACGCAGAGCACAACAACGCATTGGACGTTGACATGCTGTATGTAGCCGAGGCCTACGCGGGCGAAGGCCCAACCCTGAAGCGATTCCGGCCCAGGGCGCGCGGTCGCGCCGGCCGGATCGACAAGCGGACCAGCCACATCGTGGTGGGAGTCGCCGAGCGAGAGGACGACGAGTAGTGCACCACCGTAGAAGTCACGGCGGCGTCTCGCCGGCCCTCGGCGCCCCTGGCGGCGTCGGGTGGCCTTCGGCCACCTTGGCAGTTGCAGGCAACTGCTTAGCTGGGCAGAGCCCAGCCGTCCTCGACGTGGGGGTCAACCACGCCTTCGTCCTGCGTCCTTGCCAGATGACGACGAGTGCTCGCCGATCCATCCACCAGACTCCCACGGAGGTGCACTGATGGGCCAGAAGGTTCACCCATACGGCTTCCGCCTCGGTATCACCACCGACTGGAAGTCCCGCTGGCACGCCGACAAGGGGTACGCCGATCTCGTGAACGAGGATTCCGAGATCCGCGACTATCTGAACGGCGAGTTGCTGCGCGGCGCCGTTTCCCGCATCGAAATCGAGCGCATCGGTGAGCAGATCCAGATCGACGTCCACACCGCCCGACCCGGCGTTGTGATCGGTCGCCGTGGCGTAGAAGCCGATCGCCTGCGGGCCGGGCTCGACAAGATCACCGGGCGACCCGTCAAGCTCAACGTCGTCGAAGTGAAGGATCCCGAGACCGATGCCCAGCTCCTCGCTCGAGGCATCGCCGATCAGTTGCAGGGCCGGGTGGCATTCCGTCGGGCCATGAAGCGTGCCGTCCAGACCGCTATGCGGGCCGGGGCTCTCGGTGTCCGGGTCGAGGCGAAGGGCCGCCTCGGCGGTGCCGACATGGGCCGCCGTGAGTGGTACCGGGAAGGCCGGGTGCCTCTCCATACGCTGCGGGCCGACGTCGACTACGGCGAGGCCACCGCCCGCACCACCGTCGGCGCCATCGGCATCAAGTGCTGGGTATACAAGGGCGACGTCGTTCCCTCACTCACCTCAACTCGCGAGAAGATCGCAGCCGAGGCGGCGCTCGCCGCCGGGGCCCCGCAGCACGTGGCGCCCATCAAGGCCCGGGCCGAAGAAGCAGCCGGTGAGGACCGCTCTTCCAAGCTCATCGAAGCCGGTGGTGGCAAGCGCCTCATCGAAGCAGGCGGCGGACGCCGCAAAGGCGAAGGCCGCCCCGAGCCAAAAACCACCAAGGACGACCTGGACGATGGCTCCACAGACGAGCCTGAGACGGCGGACGCCGAGGTCGCTACCCGCGACCCGCTGCCCGCTACCGGCCAATCCGAAGAAACTGCGTCCGAGTCAACGGAGACGGTCGAGGCTCCTACCGAGAATGAGACCACCTCTGAGCGGGAAGCGGGCAGCGGGGAGCCGGTAGCGACCGCTGAAGAAGCCTCCGCTGAAGATGCCGAAGGGGAGAACGCCTAATGCTCATGCCCAAGCGGACGAAGTTCCGCAAGCAGCACCGGGGCCGCATGAAAGGCACCACCAAGGGCGGCAATCGCGTGACCTTCGGCGATTACGGCCTCCAGGCCCAGACGGCGGGATGGATCACCGCTCGCCAGATCGAGGCTGCCCGTATCGCCATGACCCGTCACATCAAGCGTGGCGGCAAGGTGTGGATCAATGTGTTCCCCGACAAGCCCGTCACCGAGAAGCCGGCTGAAACCCGCATGGGTTCGGGGAAGGGAAACCCCGAGTACTGGGTGGCCGTTGTGAAGCCGGGCCGAGTCATGTTCGAACTGTCCGGCGTGGACGAAACGCTTGCCCGTGAGGCGATGCGCCTGGCCGGCCACAAGCTGCCGCTCCGCACCAAGTTCGTTAGTCGGGAGGACGTATGAAAGCTGCTGAGCTACGTGAGCTCTCATACGAGGAACTGGCCGAGAAGCTGAACGAGGCGAAGGAGGAAGCCTTCAATCTGCGCTTCCAGTTCGCCACCAATCAGCTCGACAACACTGCCCGACTTCCGCAGGTGCGCCGAGAGGTGGCCCGCATCGCCACGATCATGCGCGAGATGGAAATTGCGGCGTTCTATGAGCAGGAGAAGAGCAATGACTGACCGCGCCCGGCGCAAGACCAGGATCGGCGTGGTCGTATCCGATGCACGCGACAAGACCGTGACGGTCGAGATCACCGACTCAGTCCTGCACCCCAAGTACACCAAGACGGTTACCCGTCAGACCCGGCTCCATGCCCACGACGAATCCAACGACGCCAATGTCGGTGACACCGTCCGGGTAGAGGAGACACGGCCGCTGTCAAAGACAAAGAGATGGCGCGTGGCCGAAGTGGTCGAACGGGCTCAGTAAGGAACTAAGGAAATGATTCAGCAGGAAAGCCGACTCAAGGTGGCGGATAACAGTGGGGCCCGTGAGGTCCTCTGCATCCGCGTCCTCGGCGGCTCCAGCCGGCGCTATGCCGGGATCGGCGACGAGATCGTCTGCACCGTCAAAGACGCCATCCCCGGTGGCGGCGTCAAGCGCGGCGAAGTAGTCCGGGCCGTAGTCGTCAGGACGAAGAAGGAGCGCCGTCGTTCCGATGGCACCTATATCCGCTTTGATGAGAACGCCTGCGTCCTCATCAACGAGCAGAAGCAGCCCCGGGGAACCCGCATCTTCGGACCGGTCGCTCGCGAACTGCGCGACAAGAAGTTCATGCGAATCGTTTCGCTCGCCCCGGAGGTGCTGTGATGAAGCTTCGTTCCGGCGATCTCGTGAAAGTCATTACCGGCAAGGACGCCGGCAAAGAGGCCAAGATTGCCCGCATCATTCCCAAGAAGAATCGGGTCATCGTGGAGGGCGTGGCAACGGCTCGCCGTCACGAGCGGCCCCGCGGTCAGACCATGCAGGGCGGCATCGTCGACAAGGACATGCCGATCGATGCTTCGAACGTGATGATCATTTGCTCGAAGTGCGGCCCGACTCGCATCGGCGCCCGCATCAACGATGACGGCACCAAGACGCGCATCTGCGTGAAATGCGACGGTGAGCTATGAACCCCCGTTTGAAGGACAAGTACATCAACGAGTTGCAGGCGCAGCTGAAAGACGATCTCGGTGTTGAGAACGTCATGCAGGTTCCCCGTCTGGTGAAGATCTCCGTCAACATGGGTCTCGGCGACGCGCTCGGTGACTCCAAGATCATCGACGGTGCCGTGAAGGACCTGGCGGTCATCACCGGCCAGGCCCCCAAGGTGAATCTCGCTCGCAAGTCGATCGCCAACTTCAAGCTGCGGGAAGGCAACGCCGTCGGGGTGTCGGTCACCTTGCGCGGGGACCGGATGTGGGAGTTCCTCGACCGGCTCATTGCCCTTGCCATTCCGAGGATTCGTGACTTCCGGGGCCTCAACCCGAATTCGTTCGACGGGAGAGGCAACTACTCCTTCGGTGTCACCGAGCAGCTCATTTTTCCAGAGATCAACTACGACGAGGTGGGAAAGATCGAAGGTATGGATATCACCATCGTGACCACCGCGACCGACGACGAGGGCGGGCGAGCACTGCTGCGTGCATTCGGCTTCCCGTTCCGCCAACAAGAAGCGAGGGTCTAACTAATGGCCAAGAAATCCATGATCGCCAAGGCCAACCGGACACCGAAATTCAAGGTGCGGGCCTACAACCGTTGCCGCCGCTGCGGCCGATCTCGCGCCTACTTGCGCAAGTTCGGCATGTGCCGCATTTGCGTACGGGAACTGGCCCATCGCGGCGAGCTCCCCGGAGTGAGAAAGGGATCCTGGTAATGGTTACCGACCCTATTTCCGACATGCTCACCCGCATCCGCAACGCCAACCTGGCGTTGAAGGAAACGGTGACGATGCCCTCCTCGAAACTCAAGGAGGAGGTCGCCAAGCTCCTCGCCGCCGAGGGCTATGTAGCCGGATTCGAAGTCACTCCCGGACACCCGGGCAAGGACCTCACCGTGTCGCTCCGCTACACGGATGATCGTCAGCGGGTGCTGCAAGGACTGCGACGCATCTCCAAGCCGGGTCGCCGGCTGTACAGCAGCGCCTCGGATCTGCCACGCGTACAGGGCGGACTGGGCGTGACGATTGTCTCGACCTCGCAGGGATTGCTGGTCGACCGCGAGTGCCGCCGCCGCAAACTGGGCGGCGAGATCATCTGTGAGGTTTGGTAATGAGCCGGATCGGCAAACAACCTGTTGAGATTCCCTCGGGAGTCGAAGTCAAGCTCGACGGGCGCACCGTCGCCGTCAAGGGCCCGAAGGGGACCCTGGAGCGGACCTTTCCAGAAGAGGTCGGCTTCGCTGTCGAGGACGGAATCGTGCGCGTCGAGCGTCCCGCCGATGATCGCCGCTCCCGTGCCATGCACGGTCTCTCCCGGGCGCTGCTTGCCAACATGGTGACCGGCGTCTCGCAGGGCTATACCCGCGAGCTGCAGCTGGTCGGGGTCGGGTATCGCGCTTCGCTCAAGGGCAAGGATCTCGAGCTGCTCGTCGGATACTCCCATCCGGTGGCCATTCAGCCTCCCGACGGCGTCTCGTTCGAGGTCCCCGAGCCGACCAAGGTCATCGTGAGCGGGATCGACAAGGAGCGGGTCGGCCAGGCATCGGCCGACATCCGTAAGGTGCGGCCTCCCGAGCCCTACAAGGGCAAGGGCATCCGCTATGTGGACGAGTACGTACGTCGCAAGGCCGGCAAAGCCGGCGTTCCGGGGGCTGCCTAATGGGACGCCGGGAAGCACGCGACCGTCGGCACAGCAGGGTGCGCAAGAAGGTGCATGGCACCGCCGCCCGCCCGCGCCTGGCCGTCTACAAGTCCAATCGGTACATCTACGCACAGATCATCGACGACGAGGGTGGCCGCACATTGGCGGCGGCGTCTTCGCAGGAGAAATCGCTGCGAAACAAGACCCTGAGCATTGAATCAGCCGCAGAGGTCGGCAAGTTGCTGGCCGACCGGGCCGGCGACGCCGACATCGCCGAGGTCGTGTTCGACCGCGGTGGCTATCCGTTCCACGGCCGCGTCAAGGCGCTCGCCGACGCAGTACGAGAAGCAGGAGTGAAGTTCTAGTGATCCACCAAACAACGTCTGATGCGTTCACGACGGCGAGAACCGCCCCTGGCGGCGTCCTCGTCCTCGACGCACTTCCAGTGCGCCTTCGTCCTGCGTCCTTGCCAGCGACGTCCCTCGCTCGCCCTGAACATCACCAACGCCGTCTGGAGGATCACTGATGGGCCAACGAAGAAGGAATCAGCCGGACCGGGGTGGCGACGGCCCCCAGTTTGACGAGCGGGTGATTCACATCAACCGCGTCGCAAAGGTCGTCAAGGGTGGCCGCCGGTTCTCGTTCACCGCGCTCGTGGCGGTCGGCGACAACAAGGGCAAGGTCGGACTCGGATACGGCAAGGCCAAAGAGGTTCCGGCCGCCATCCAGAAGGCGATCGAGATCGGCCGCAAAGAGATGTTCGACGTACCCATGGCCGGCACCACGATCATTCACCAGGTGATCGGTCGTCACAGTGCTTCCCGTGTTCTTCTGAAGCCGGCTGCGCCCGGAACGGGAGTAATCGCCGGCGGAGCGGTGCGCCAGATCCTTGAAGCGGCGGGCGTCCGCGACGTGCTGGCGAAGAGCCTTGGCTCCCCAACGCATATCAATGTCGCCCAGGCCACCATCGCCGGCCTCAAAGGCCAGCGTCGGCCTGAGGACGTGGCCGCCATTCGCGGCAAGACCGCTGAAGAGATCACGCCGCCTGCATTGCTCGGCGCATATCGATCAACCGAGATCGCCCGTCGCAATCCGGCAGGACAGTAAGAACCCACCATGGCCAAGACTCTCAAGATCACGCTCAAGAAGAGCCCCATCGGACAGAAGCCGAAGACGCGCGCCACGGTGCGCAGCCTCGGACTTCGCAAGATCCGCCAATCGGTCGAACACACCGATAGCCCCGACGTTCGTGGCATGATTGCCCGCGTTCAACACCTCGTAGAAGTGGAGGAGCAGTGAAACTCCATCATCTCAAGCCGGCCGCCGGCTCCAAGACCCGGAAGCGTCGCGTTGGTCGCGGCGAAGCGGGTCGTCGCGGCAAGACGGCCGGACGTGGGACCAAGGGCACCGGTGCTCGCAACAAGCTGCGGCCCGGGTTCGAGGGTGGCCAGCTGCCGATTGCGCGGCGGGTTCCCAAGCTGCGCGGTTTCAACCGGCCGCAGAAGGAGTACTTTGCGCTCGTCAACGTCGGACGCCTCAGCGAGTTCCCGGCCAAGGCCACCGTTGGCCCGGACGAGTTGCGGGCGGCCGGCCTCATCAAGAAGCGGGGCCGGGTCAAGGTGCTCGGAGAAGGTGAGCTCGAGAACGGGATCACCGTTCGGGCCCATGCCTTCAGCCTCGGCGCGATCGAGAAGATCACAGCCGCCGGCGGTTCCGCCGAAGTGATCGAGTAGAGGAGGCCCGGCGTGCTATCCGTATTTCGGAACATGTTCCGCATCCCGGACCTGCGCCGGAAGATCTTCTTCACCCTGTTCATCTTTCTCATCTACCGGATCGGCACGGCGATTCCCTCCCCGGGCGTCGACCTGGATGCCGTCCAACGGGTGACCGAGCTGCAGGAGAGCGGCGGGGTCATCGGCCTTATCAACTTGTTCAGTGGAGGAGCCCTCGAGCAGCTGTCGGTGTTTGCTCTCGGCGTGCTCCCGTACATCACTGCGTCGATCATCATGCAGCTGTTGACGGTGGTCATCCCCAAGCTGCAGAAGCTGTCGGAGGAAGGTGAGTCGGGCCGCCAGGTCATCACTCAGTGGACCCGCTACTCGACGGTGGCGCTCGCCGTGCTCCAGTCGACCGGGATCAGCTGGCTCATGGCCAACGGGCAGCTCACCGGTGGCATCTCGATCATCCCCGATTACAACGCCGGTTCGGCCATCCTCATCGTCACGACCCTGACCGCCGGTACGGCCTTCGTGATGTGGCTCGGAGAGCTCATTACCCAACGCGGCGTCGGCAACGGCATGTCGCTGCTCATCTTCATCAGCATCGTGAGCGCTTTGCCGGCCCAGTTCGCCAACGCCTGGTCGACCTCCAACCCGCGGGCGGAGTTCGCCATTCTCTGCGGGGTGTTCCTGTTCATGGTCATTGCGATCATCTTCGTTGAGCAGGGCCAGCGCCGGATCCCGATCCAATTCGCCAAGCGAGTGCGGGGTCGCCGGGTCATGGGTGGCCAGGCCACATACATCCCGCTCAAGGTCAACAACGCAGGCGTGATCCCGATCATCTTCGCCACCGCCGTCCTCTACTTCCCGACCCTGCTCGTCACCGTCGTCCCGGCAGGGGAGACCGGCTTCTGGAACAGCGTTCGTGTGTGGGTCGACAACTTCTCCGGCGCCGGGCAGAACGTCGGCGCCAACGGAGGCCCGGTCAGTCTCGAAATGCAGCTGTTCTACATGCTCGTGCTGTTCTTGTTGATCGTGTTCTTCACGTACTTCTACACGGCGATCCAGTTCGATCCGGTCAAGCAGGCCGAGACGATTCAACGGCAGGGCGGGTTTGTGCCCGGCATCCGGCCGGGAGCGCCGACCGCCCGCCACCTCGAGTACATCCTCAGCCGCATCACGCTGCCCGGATCGATCTTCCTCGGAACGGTGGCCATCCTGCCGACGATCGTGTCGATCATCTTCGATGTGACGTTCGCGTTCGGTGGCATCTCGATCCTCATCGTCGTGGGCGTGGCCCGCGAGACGATGAAGCAGATCGAATCCCAGCTGATGATGCGTAACTACGAGGGCTTCCTGAAGTAAACGGCGCTGCGCCTCGACCCGATGTGGCGGGCGCG
>SHLN01000067.1 GCA_004283105.1 Acidimicrobiia bacterium | reverse complement strand
GAACGGGCCGGCGTCTCGAAATCGCTCGTCTCACTTGTTCTGCGCTCCTCACCCAAGGTGAGCGACAAGTCACGCCAGGCGGTTGATGAAGCCATCGAGGAGCTCGGCTACCGCCCGAGCGCCATGGCCCGCAGCCTGGTGAGCCGCCACTCGGGCGTCGGAGGCATGATCACCTCAAACGCTCACGACGTCTTCTACGCCGACGTAGTGGCGGGTGTCTCGTCCTACGTGAACGAGCACTCGGAAGGCATCGTCCCGCTCATCCTCCACGGCAACAACAACGTCGAGGAAGAGATGCTCGCTGCCCGACGCTTTCTCGAACTCCGAGCCGAATGGCTCATGCTCATGGGGTCGGCGCTCACCGATACCACCATCGAAGGCATCGGCCGTGAAACACCGACCGCAGTGATCGGACGCTGGTTCGAGTCCGACGTCGTCGATGTCATCGTCAACGACGATCGGGCCGGAGCGATCATGGCTACCAACCACCTCCTCGACCTCGGGCACCGACGCATCGCTCACATCACCGGTGGTGGCGGCAACGGGTCCAGGACACGGGAAAAGTACTACCGAAGGGCGATGGAGGAGGCAGGGTGTGAGCCGCTGGTGGTCGAGGGGACCTACCTGCAACCGGGAGGCGCGAGAGGCGCCCGGGAGCTGCTGGACGCCCCGGGGCCACCGCCGACCGCCATCTTCGCCGCCAACGACCTGGCCGCCATCGGCGCCATGGATGTCTTCAGACGAGCCGGCCGGGCTGTTCCCAACGATGTGTCGATCATCGGCTACGACGACATCGCATGGGCCGGGCTCGAGCCGATCGATCTCACGACAATCAATCAGCCGTCACGACAGATGGGAGAGACGGCGGCCCGACTCGTAGGCAAACGACGGGACGACAGCAATCTGCGCGGTCAGCAAGTATTGCTGGAGCCGAAGCTCGTCGTCCGCTCCAGCACCAGGGCGATCTAGCCGAAGCTGGCAATCGCCCGATCGAGGAGCGATCCGAGTTGCTCGCGGCGGCTATTGGCCGTCTCGAGGAGACGGGGTTCGAACCCGGCCAGTTCCAGAGCCGAAGGGTCGCTCTGTAACACAGCATTGGCCGTTGCACCGGCTTGCCGGCGGGCATTGCGCAGGTTGTCTACATCGCCCCGGGCAAGCGTGACGAGATCCTCAATGGCATCGCCGGCCGGGACTTCAGCCTCGACGAGCACATAGGCCCGGTGCAGTAGACGGTTGCCGATATCCATGCCCCCCTATCGGAAGGTTCACCGTTTTTCTGGAGTCCAAGCCCGTCCCTCGACCCTCGTCCCTCGTCCCTCGTCGGATCTCAGACTGGGGACTGGCGACTGGCTCTAGAAGCTCTCCACCGGCATTGCCATCAGGCCGCCGTCTTCGGCTTCTGCCAGCTCGCGACGGAGCTTGAGCTTGGGGAGCACGGTGCGGGCGAAGTAGCGGGCTGAGGCAATCTTTCCCTCGTAGAAGGCGTCGTCGCCGCCGCCGAGCGAGATATGGGCGATCTCGGCATGTCGCAGCAGCAGCCAGGCAATCACTACCTCGGCCAGGCTCTCGAGAAGATCATTGGCGTGCAAGGTTGGCTTGTAGATCTCCTCCGGGTTGCTCTGTGATGCCATGAGCGGCCCGATCATCGCGTTCATGAGACTCTGGAGCTCTTCTAGGGCAACGCCGAGCAACTCGCGCTCGACCTCGAACGGATCGTCGCCTCCGCCGCCCTTGACCATCTCCATCATCTCCGCCGAGAGCGACGTTAGAGTTGCTCCCTGATCACGAACGATCTTGCGGAAGAAGAGATCGAGGGCCTGGATCCCGGTCGTGCCTTCGTAAATGGTGTCGATCTTGGCGTCCCGGATGTACTGCTCCATCGGGTAGTCCATCGTGAAGCCTGATCCTCCAAACACCTGGAGGGACTGCGACAGCAGGTAGTAGGCCTTCTCCGACGAGTATCCCTTGATGAGAGGCAGTAGCAGGTCGTTGCGCCGCTCCCAGGCATCGTCGTCCGGGAACCGGCGAGCCTGGTCCTGGATCCAGGACCCGTAGTAGGCGAGCGCTCGCAGGCCCTCAGCGTGGGCCTTCTGCTCCATGAGCATGCGTCGCACATCCGGGTGATTGATGATCTCAACCCGGGGCGCCGTCTTGTCGGTTGCTTGCGTGATGTGAGCACCCTGCTTGCGTTCGGTGGCGTACTCGAGGGCATTCAGGTAACCGGTCGACAGCGTGGCGGCGCTCTTGACCCCGATGAGCATCCGGGCGTTCTCGATCACGCGGAACATCTGGCGAATGCCGTCGTGCACTCCGCCAACGAGATAGCCGACGGCGGGCGTCGTTTGCCCGAAGCTCAGTTCGCAGGTTGAGGAACCCTTGATACCCATTTTCTTCTCGAGCCCGGTGCAGAAGACACCGTTGCGCTCCCCGAGCGAGCCGTCGTCATTGACGAGGAACTTCGGCACCACAAACATCGACAGGCCCTTGGTCCCGGGTGCTGCCCCTTCCGGACGAGCGAGAACCAGGTGGACGATGTTCTCGTGATAGTCCTCTTCGCCGGAGGTGATGAACCGCTTGACACCTTCGAGGTGGTAGGTGTCGCCATCCACCTGGATGGCTTTGGTTGTCCCCGCGCCGACATCCGAACCGGCATCCGGCTCGGTAAGGACCATCGTGCCGCCCCACTGGCGTTCGATACCGTTCTTGGCAAACCGTTCAATCTGATCCGGTGTGCCCTCTTCGGCCAGCACCGCCGCCATGAGGCCCCCGGAGATGTAGAAGTAGACACCGGCATTCGCTCCCACCAGCAGCTCCGCCACGGCCCAACCAAGCGAGGGCGGAGCGGCGAACCCACCCAACTCGGCGGGAAAGCTGATGCGGTCCCATCCGCCCTCGTAGATGGCGTCGAGGCTCTTCTTCACGCCGTAGGGGAGTTCGATTTCTCCGTGATTGAGCTCGAGCGGGGTCCGGTCGGCCTCTACAAAACTGGCCGCGAAGTCCTCGCGGGCCAGACGATCGATCTCTCGGAGCACGTCACGGGCCGTCTCCTCGTCCATGTGCTCGAAGGGGGCGTCGCCGAGGTAGTCATGGGTGCGGTAGGCCTCGAATAGGTTGAATTCGATGTCCCGCAGGTTGGTCTTGTAGTGATGCTGCTGTGACATGACGCTCCTCAGGTCGGCGCTCACCAGGCGGCGCGTGGTTCGGTCGCTTGTTTTTGAGTATACGCTCTATTTTGAGCAGTAGTTCCAAAATACCCCTTTCGCGGGTCGGGAGGGAAAACAGACGCTCCTCGCCGCGGCGACTACATTTCTTTTCTCATGGCTCGTTACCTACCCGGTCTCCAGACGAGAGACCGCATACTCGACTCGACCCGCTGGCTTCTCGCTCGCGTCGGCCTCGACGGCACAACCCTGTCGGCCATCCTCGAGCGCGCCAAGGTTCGGTCCGGGAGCTTCTACAACCTGTTCGATTCGAAGGACGAGGCGATCCTCACAGTCATCCGGGAGGCCATCAACGCGGTGGATCCCCATCCCGATGGAGTGGGCAAGGACACCGTCGAGGAGCTCGTGGATGCGTATGTCGAGTTCATCACCGGGCAGCCAACGCTCGCCAAGATCTACCTGCAGACGGCAGTCGGTGGGGCCATGACTGATGAGACGCTCGCCCATCGCGTCATCGCCCACCACGAGGCGCGCGTCTCGCGGCTGGCCGATGCGATCCGGCGCCAGACCCGCACCTCCAAGGCAAAGTCGCAGCTGGAAGCCGAGCTGCTGCTGGCCGGGCTGAATGGACTCGCCTTCCACTGGCTCCTCGACGACGACTTCGACATTGCCGCTCGCGCCCGGGACCTGTTGGCCTCCCGGTAGCCCACGGTGAGGCCCACCGTCTATGGTGACCGGCACCGGATCGGGGAGGATCAATGTCGGATAGGCCAATCGCCGACCAAATCAGCGAATTGAACGCCGATGAACGCCGCCTCGTCGAGGCCACCGCACTGGCCGGCTCTCCTATTCCACTCACCGTGGCCGTCGCTCTCGGCGAGTGGAGCGAGTCCGAGCTTCTCGACGTCGGCGACCGGCTCAGCACGGCCGGCCTGGTCAACCAGAGCGCTGAGGGGTTCGTAGCCACCGACGACGCAGCCGAGATCGTTGAGGGCATGGGAGAGATGCGCACGGCGGCAACGGCCGGAGCAGTGGCCGACGCCTTCCAGGCCACCGGAGCTGATGCCGGGGTGGTCGGCCCCCTCCTCGCGGCCGCCGCCCGCTGGTCCGACGCTCTCGCCCCGCTTGCCGAAGCCGGGCTCGGCGCTGTTTCCCGCGGCCATATGGGCGAGGCTGTGCCGCTTCTCGAGCAGGCAATCCGGGCGGCCGACGAGACCGCATCTGACGATCGAGCGCTCAGAGCACGGCTCCATCTCGCCCGAGCGCAGGCCTTCCGACTCATGGGCCGATCCGGCGAGGCTGTGGCCGATGCGGCCGAGGCGAGCCGCCACGCAGAGGGAGCGCTTCTGACCGAGGCGTTCGAGTGGCGGGCGCGGCTGGCCGACGACCAGCAGCTTTCCCAGGACGCCGACGGCTATCTGGCCGCAGCCCAATTGACCGCGGTCGACGATCCCGCCCGGCTGGGCACGTTGCACTCCCTTCGGGCACGGACGCTCGGGCGGATCGGCTACCCGAACGAGGCGGAGGCCTCGCACGACAAAGCAAGAGCCCTCCTCGAGCGGCATGGATCCGATGAGGATCGCGCCCAGGCAACGTACGACGAGGCCTGGGTGGCATTCGATCAGGGTCGCGCCCAGGATGCGGCCGACAAGTTTGCCGCGCTGGCGGAGCGACTCACCGACCAGCAGGCGGCCCAGCTGGCCGACCGCGAGGTATGGCTCGCACGGTCTCTCTTTGCCGCCGGCAAGCCTGCCGAGGCAGAAGAAACCCGGCGCCGGGCGATGGCGCGGGCCGAGGAGGTCGGCGCCTTTGGCCCGGTGTTCCTCGGACACATGGCCCTCGCCGAAGGGGCAGGCATGTACGGGGCGTGGGATGAGTCGCTGCGCGGGGCCGATGACATGCTCGAGGTGGTCCTCTCAACCCTCCCCGCCTGGGAGAACGCCGCCCGCTATCTGCGGGCACGGGCCCTCAACGGTCTCGGTCGCCACGACGAGGCGAAAGAGGAAATCATCGCCGCCCTCGCCGCTACTCCCAAAGGCATCAACGGCTGGCGCTGGCGCAACCGGTGCCGGGCGCTGCAATGGCGCATCGACGTCGACGCCGGCGGCAAGTGGGACGACCTGGCGCCCGCCGATCTCACCGAGGAGCTGCTCGCCGCCCGCTTCTACAGTCAGGCCGTCGAACTGCTCGGCGACCGCGTCAAGCACGAGAAGGATCCCGAGCTCGGACGATCGGCCGCCGCACTCGCCCTCCGCGTCGGGCAGCCGGCCGAGGCCGCCCGCGCCCTCGCCACCACCAAGTTCTGGTCAGAGCCCGAAGGGGTCGCCGCCGCCCACGCCATCCGCAATATCACCGTTCCGGACGAGTGGGCCGAGGCATGGGCCGCCGTTCCCGGTGTTGCCACTGCCCTGGCCGCCCCGGAAGTCGCCGACGCAACCGATGCCGTGCAGGCGATGCAGGCCGATCTCGATGCCGTGTTTGCCGAGGCCGGCCTCGAGGTCGAGGACCGCCGCCTCAGCCCCGCTCAGCGCCGGGCCGCCGGCCTGCGGATCAAAGAGCCGCGCCAACCGCGCCGCCGCCGGCGCCTCGCCACCTTTGCCTCGGCGGCCGCGTTGGTGGTGGTGGCCGGCACGGCCGGGGCGCTCGCCGCCACCGTGTTCGCCCCCGATCCGGTCTTCGATATCCCAACCTCGATCGTCACCGTGACCGTCCCCGGCCAGGAGGCACCGAAGACCGTCGAAGAGACCCAGCTGCAGTGGCCCGACATCGCCGGGTTCGGCGCATCCCAATGGGCCTTCCATGGAGAACTCGACAACCGGGGATTCAATGGGGACCGCGACGGTGTCTCGAGCCGGGCGGGATCTCCCAATCTCGACGGCTACTACTGGAAGTTCCCGACCAACGACCGGATCGACGGCTCCCCCTCCGTCCGGGGTGAGACGGTGTACATCGGCAGCGCCAACGAGACGTTCTACACCATCGATATCAAGACCGGCCGGGCCGAGTGGACGGCCGATGCCGGAGGGCCGATCACCTCGTCGCCCAGCTTCGCATTCGCTCCCCTCGGCGAGAGTGTGGAGGAAGGAGGCGGCGGCAACGAGAACGTTCTGTTCTTCGCCAGTGAAGACGGCACCGTGTACGGCTATCGCACTCGCACCGGTGCCGAGTTGTGGGAGAACAGGGCAGGAGGGAGCGTGACCGCTCCGCTTCTCTCAGTCGACAGCCGGGTCTTTGTTCCAAGCGAAGACGGACGGCTCTACGCCTTTGAACAGATCCCACCCGGCAACCTCTCGTGGGTGTACCCGCCGCTCGAGGAGGATCCGCTCGGACCCCTCACCGCCGCGCCGCTCTACCAGGACGGGACAGTCATCATTGTGAGCGAGGACGGCACGTACGCCGGCATCGACGGAGCAACCGGCGAGCAAGTGTGCCGCAACACGATCAATATCGCCATCGGGGCGGCTCCCAGCATCGTGGATAACGTTGCCTACCTGGCGGCGTCGGGAAGCTTCTACGAATTCCGGCCCACTACCTGCCAATTGCTCAACAGCCAGCTCTACGGCGAGTTCCCGGTCTACGCCTCGCCGGTCGTCGTCGACAACATCGCCTACATCACCGACGGTCCGTCGATGCTGGCGTTCAACATCGACACGGCTCTGTTCGAATGGCGGTTCCGTACTGCGGCCACGATCCGGTCGTCCCCCACGGTCGCCGGCGATGTCATCTACTTCGGCAGTGACGACAACAACGTCTACGCCGTCAACCTGGAGGACGGCACCGAGCGGTGGCGGTTCCAGACCGAGGGTGAAGTGCGTTCGTCGCCGGCGGTCGGTGACGGGGTCATCTATGTAGGCAGCCGGGACGGGTTCCTCTACGCGATCGGTGGAGCCGGCGACGGGTCGTAGCCGAGACGGATGGTCGCCATCCGGAGATCCTCTTCCGTGTTGATGTCGGTCGGTCGCAGCCGGCGGGCCGTGAACCGACCCACGTGCTCGGGATTGGCCGCGACGCCGCTCCAAAGCAACCGGTCCCCGTCCTCATCGATGATCTCGGCCAGGGGAGGGGCAGAAATGAGGAGCGGGTGACCATCGCCGTCCTCGTAGGCAACGAGTGACGCCCGATGGATCGCAGCATCCCACAGCCCAACCACTCCGTCGATGAGGTCACTGGTGACCTCGGGTTGATCGCACACGAGTTTCACGACGGCATCGGCTGGGGCGGCCACCGCTAGACCAGCGCGGAACGAAGACATGGTTCCGCGGTCGGGGTCGGGGTTGTGGGCCCATACCGACCGCCCGAGCGTGACGGCGGCCCGCACCTCATCGGCATCGTGGCCGGTGACCACCACCACCTGATCGAGCCTTGATGCTTCGGCTGCGTCGACCACCCATTGGAGGAGCGGCCGTCCGCCGATTTCGAGCAGCTGCTTGGGGCGGCCCATCCGTGTGGATGCCCCGGCGGCGACGATGACGCCGACGATGGTCACGTGCCGGTGATGTCCTGGGGTCGGACCGGCACCCGGTTCAATTCGAGACCGGTGGCATCGCGGATGGCGGCCACGACCGCCGGAGTGGAACTGATGGTGGGAGGCTCACCGATTCCTTTGGCGCCAAATGGCCCCCATGGGCTCGGTTCTTCGATGAGTGCCATCTCGACATCGGGGGCGTCGAGGAACGTAGGTAGGAGGTAGTCCGTGAAGCTGGCGTTGAGGATTCGGCCCTCGTCGATGATCAACTCCTCCATGACCGCGAGGCCGACCCCCTGCAGAATCCCACCTTCGATCTGGCCCCTGACCGACTGCGGGTTGAGAGCCAGACCGATGTCCTGGGCGGTGTCGACTTGCACCACCCGGATGAGGCCGAGCTCGGTGTCGACATCGACGACGGCGCGGTGGGCCACGACCGCGAAGTCGGCATGAAGGTCGCCCTGCCCGTTCTCGTCCGGCTCGACTGTCGGCGGATGCCGGAACCGGGTGTGGTATGAAATCGGACCGTCGGCACACAGGTCGTCGAGTGTCATCACCAGCTCTCCCGCCAGCCAAACTCCCTCTGAGTTCAGATCGTCGCCGGCACCGCGCTCGAGCGCCAGTTTCCTGACCTCGCGAGCTGCCTCGAGCACTGCCCCGCCGGTCATCTGGGTCTGGCGGGAGGCCGAGGTTGATCCGGCCGAGCCGATCTCGCTGGTGTCGGCGGGCACGACCGCCACCTGCTCGACACCGAGCGCCGTCCGCACGATCTGCTGGAGAACGGTGACCATTCCCTGGCCGACCTCGACGGCGGCTGTGTAGACCTCCACCCCGGTCGGGCTGAGGACCACCCGGGCTTCGGCGAAATCATCGAAGGCCTCTGAGAAGGCGATGTTCTTGATGCTCACGGCATAGCCCACACCCCGGCTCACGTACTCGGGAGTGGTCGTGAGCCCGGTTCCTCCGGGAAGCCGGCGCGGGTCATCCGAGTTCAGTGGGGCCGGCAGCGGGATGGCTTGCAGCTGTTCGATGACGCCCACCGTCGGCAGCGACGTTTCGATGATCTGCCCGGTGGTATTCAATGGGTCACCGGTCGTGAGCGCATTGCGTTTCCGCAGCTCGAGCCGGTCCATTCCCCAGGGCGTCGGCCAGCCGGTCCATCTGCGTCTCATGAGCGAAGCACACCTGAACGACTCCGAAGCCCCGCATCGCACCGGCGGGCGGATTGTTGGTTCGGACCCCGTAGCCGTCGGCGTGGACCGAGTCGACCTTGTACGGGCCGACCGTAAAGTAGGCGGCGTTGGCGACGACGGCGGGCGTGGTCGCCATGTAGGCGCCGCCGTCCAATATGAGTTTGGCTTCGACCTTCACGAGCATTCCGTCGGCGGTGGCCTCGTGGCGATACCACATCCGGGCCGGGTGCCGGTGCACATGTCCGGGGAAGCTCTCCTCCCGGTTGTAGACCATCTTCACCGGCCGCCCCGTGCGCAGCGCAAGCAGACACACGTGGATGTGAAGCGACATGTCCTCGCGGGCACCGAAGGCCCCGCCGATGCCGGTCGGGTGCTGGCGTACCTGGTCGGCGGTGAGGTCGAGGCTGCGGTGGATCTGGCTGTGATCCTCGTGGGTCCACTGGCTCGTCACCCACAGGTCCACTCCCCCCTCGCCGTCGGGAATGGCGAGACCGGCCTCGGTGCCGAGGGGCGCCTGATCCTGCATGCCGACTTCGTAGTAGCCCTCGACGACCACTTCTCCCTTGACGTCGGGATCGCCCCGGTGGACGGGGGCGTGCCTGAACAACTCACCCTGCTCGAGTGCCGTCTCCATGTCCACGAGCGGCTCGAGCTCTTCCCATTCGATGTCGATGGCGGCGACGGCAATCCGGGCCGTCTCCGGATCGTCGGCCGCCACCACGGCGACCGGCTCGCCCCAGAACCTGGCCTCACCATCTACGAACACCGGCTGGTCCTGAACGATCTGACCGAACGTCTTGCGGCCGGGCACGTCCTCCTGCGTGAGGACCGCCTGGACTCCGGGGATGGCGAGGGCCGGCGCGATGTCGAGTCGAACGAGGCGGGCGTGAGCGAATGGGCTTCGCAGCGTCGCACCCCACAACATGCCCTCGGCGGTGAGATCGGAGGCGTAGGCGAAGTTGCCGGTCACCTTGGGGATACCGTCCGGCCGCTTGATCGACTCGCCGATGCCGCCGCGCACCCGGGTTCCGGTGGTCGTGGTCGTCATCGTCCGGCCAGCTTCTCTAGTGAGCGCAAGATCCCGCCGTACCCCGTGCAACGGCAAATGTTTCCGGAGAGTGCTTCACGGATCTCGTCGGTGCTGGGGGCGGGATTGGACTCGAACAGATGGGCGGCGGCAACCACGAACCCCGGGGTGCAGAAGCCGCACTGCACGCCCCCGCCGTCGAGCAAGGCGTCCTGGACGGCATGCAACGCGTCCTCATCGCCGTACCCCTCGACCGTTGTGATATCGGCGCCGTCGGTGTCGGCGGCCAGCACCAGGCACGAGCACACGGCTTTGCCATCCATGACAACCGTGCAGGAACCGCATTCACCCTGCTCGCAGGCGTTCTTCGAGCCGGGCAAGCCGAGCCCGTCGCGCAACAGTGCGAGCAAGCTCTGGGCGGGCCCGCAATCGACGGCCCGATCTTCCCCGTTGAGACGGAATTGGATGTCCATCAGTCGAGGCACCTTTCGAGCAGGCGGCGGGCAATGACGCCGGCGGCATATCGCCGGTAGGACTCGGTGGATCGGTGGTCGGTGATGGGTCGAACCTCTTCGCTGACGAGCCGCTGGAACTCGGCCAGAGCGGCTTCTGAGGGATCGGCCTCGGCGGAGATCATCTCCTCGGCCCGGCTCATCCGCAAGGTGGTCGGTCCGGCCGAGCCGACCGCCACCCGGGTGCGTCCGTCGTCGAACCGCAGCACACAGGCCATGACCGCCGAAATGACCATGGCATTACGAACCCCGACCTTGCCGAACTCCTGTCGGGCAGGGAGCTCCTCCGGGAGGACGATCGAGTGAATCAGTTCCCCCGGTTCGATGGCCGTCATCTTTGGCCCGGTGAAGAACTCGTCCCAACGCAGCCGCCGTTCCCCGCCTGCCGACCTCAGGTCGATCTCGGCATCGAGCGCCACGAGGTACGGAAGGCCATCACCGGCCGGGCTGGCAGTGGCCACGTTGCCACCGATGGTGCCGGCGGCCCGGATTTGCGGAGAGCCAACCGTGCGGGCGGCCTGGGCGAGTGCCCGGAACGGGCCCTGTTCCAATCGAGCCCATGTGACGCCTGAGCCGATAGTGCCGTTGAGCTCTTGAAGTTCACCGACGCGGCGCAGCGCGATGATGTGGTCGGGCCGTGTGTGACCAAAGTTGATCTCGACCATGAGATCGGTACCGCCGGCGAGCAGTGTGGCTTCTGGGGCCTGACGAAGAGCCTCGAGCACTCCGGCCAGGTCGGTGGGACGGTCGATATCCACGATCTGAAACTAGCAACCGAAACCGGTCAACGGTCAACGGTCGACGGCGCTGCCCGCTACCCGCTACCCGCTACCCGCTCAGAAACCTGCTCGAACCC
>SHLN01000276.1 GCA_004283105.1 Acidimicrobiia bacterium | reverse complement strand
GATCCAGCGAGCCAGATCGGGATGCGTCTCGGCCCATACGAGATCCTGATTGCCTCGCACGCTCGAGGCACGGCCGGCGCCGACGAGTCGCATGACGTAGACGAAGGTCTCCTCAGAGTGGAGTCCCCGATTGACGAGGTCGCCGACGAACGCGAGCCGTCGTCCGGCGGGATGGCTGCCGTCCCCGGCGTACCCGAGCTCGGTGAGCAGGTGCCTGAGCGTGTGCAGGCATCCGTGCACGTCGCCGATGACGTCGTACTCAGCCAAGTTGGATGTTGCCGTCGGTGAGGAGCCGGGGCGGAATGACGAATGCGAGCTCACCGAATCCCGGCCGGATGCTGCTCCACGAGTCAATTCTGAGGTCGATGCCCACGAGCGTCCCCGTTGCCATCCGGGTGGCCCCACCGGTGAGTGCCTCGACTACCCCGCCCCAGGTCGGCTGATGGCCGACGATCATCACCGACGAGTCCGCCTCCGGGCTCTCAGCCACAACCGCCAGGACATCGGCAACTCCGGCGTGATACAGCTCGCGGGTCTCGTTGACCGGACAGGTCCAATCACCGGATTCCATGGCCAGCGCCAGCGTGGTACGAGCCCGGATCGCCGATGAGGTAATGGCGTAGTCGGGCTCGAGTCCGGCCAGGGCGATGAATCGACCTGTCGCTCTGGCCGCCTTGCGGCCCCGGCCGGCGAGGGGCCGGTCATGATCGCCGGCCACCCCCGAATCCCAATCGGATTTGGCATGTCGCAGAAGAAGAAGTCGTTTCATATCACGCAGTCTTTCAGATGGGCCGTCAAGATGCCGAAACATAGTGGGTATGGCCCCCGGGGCCGTTGAGACTTAGTATTCGCGCCCTGCCGACGGGATGAGGAGACCAATGGCGATCGAGAGCCCGCTCGGCTCTTCCAGCACCTACCCGGATCTGTACAGCCCGGAGCTCTACATCAACCGAGAGCTCAGCTGGTTGCAGTTCAACCTGCGTGTCCTCGAGGAGGCGCTCGACCCCAAGCGTCCGCTCTTTGAGCGGATCAAGTTTCTGTCGATCTTCTCATCCAACCTCGACGAGTTCTTCATGATCCGCGTGTCGGGACTTCGCGACCAGCTGCTGGCGGGGGCTCTCGAGGCTCCTGCCGACGGCATGACTCCGGCCGAACAGCTCGCAGCCATTCGCCTGCGTCTCCAACCCCAGCTCGAGCGCTACGACGAGGCGTGGAGCGGGATCATCGAGGAACTGACCGACGAAGGCGTACAGATCCTCCTCCTCGAGGATCTCAAGAAGAAGCAGCGCAAGCTGCTGCGCAAGTATTTCGAGTCGGAGATCTTCCCGGCCCTCACCCCGCTTGCCTTCGACCCGAGCCACCCGTTCCCTCACATTTCGAATCTGTCCGTCAACCTGGCCGTTGTGCTGCGCGATCCCCGGCTGGGCGAGCGATTTGCCCGTGTCAAGGTGCCCCACATGCTTCCCCGATTGCTCCGCATCCCGTCGGAGGAGCGAGCCGAAGCGTTCGAGACACTCGGGCTGGCCGAGGTGGCGGCCAACAACTTCGTCTGGATCGAAGAAGTCGTGCACGACAACCTCGACCTGTTGTTCCCGGGCGTCGAGGTGGTCGATGCCTACCCGTTCCGGGTTACCCGTGACGCCGACGTCGAGATCGAAGAAGACGAAGCCGCCGACCTGCTCACGGCCGTCAGCGAGGGGCTGGAAATGCGCCAGTTCGGCTCCGCCGTCCGGCTCGAGATCGACGCTTCCACCCCCGACCATATCCGCGACATCCTCATCGCCAATCTCGATCTCGCGCCCTATCAGGTGTTCGCCACCGAGGGCCCGCTTGGCATGGCCGACCTCATGGACCTCATGGTCGTCGACCGGCCCGACCTGAAGGAGCCGCCCATCCAGCCGAGGTTGCCGCCGGTCCTGCAAACCGACGAGAGCATCTTCTCCATCATGCAGCGGCGCGACGTTCTCCTCTACCACCCCTACGACAGCTTCACTCCTGTGGTCGACTTCATCCGCGAAGCTGCCCGTGATCCCCAGGTCGTGACCATCAAGCAGACCCTCTACCGGATCGGTGCCAACTCACCCATCGTCGATGCCCTCCTCGAAGCCCGTGAGAAGCACAAGCAGGTGGCGGTGCTTGTCGAGCTCAAGGCTCGGTTCGACGAGACCACCAACATCGAGTGGGCGAGGGCATTGGAAGAGGCGGGCGTGCACGTTGTGTACGGCGTCATGGGGTTGAAGACCCACGCCAAGCTCTCGATGGTTGTGCGTCGGGATCCAGATGGGTTGCGGCGCTACGTGCATATGTCCTCGGGCAACTACAACGTCGGTACGTCCCGTATCTACACCGACATCGGGCTCTTCACGACCGATCCCGACATCGGAGCCGACGTCTCAGACGTGTTCAACTCGCTCACCGGCTACTCCCGTCAGGACGATTACCGCAAGCTGCTGGTCGCTCCCAACACGATGCGCGAGGAACTCGAGTGGCGCATCGAACGGGAGATCGCCATCCACGAAACACTCGGGACGGGCCATCTGGCGTTCAAGATGAACGCGCTCATCGACCGCGACATCATTGCCCAGCTCTACGCTGCGTCCCAGGCCGGCGTGAAGATCGATTTGCAGGTACGGGGGATTTGCGCCCTCCGGCCCGGCGTCCCCGGCGTGTCGGACAACATCACCGTGACGTCGATCGTCGGCCGCTATCTCGAGCATGCCCGTGTCTACTACTTCGGCAACGGTGACGACCCCGAGATCTTCGTCGGATCCGCCGACCTCATGCCCCGCAATCTGAACCGGCGAGTCGAGGTGCTGTACCCGGTGGAGAACCCCGACATGCAGCGCATCGTGATGGAGAAGATCTTCAAGGTGCACCTGGCCGACAATGTTCAGGCTCGCTATTTGCGCGCCGACGGAACGTACAAACGACGCCAACCCGCCAAGGGCGAGCCCCTGGTGAACAGCCAGATCCGCATGATCGAGCAGCGCGATCCCTGGCTGATTGCGTAGGAAGGTCACCGGTCACCGGTCGCCGGTCACCGGCCAGAAACCTTCGGGGTTGCATCGACGGGACAACGATTGGTTTCTCGTCCATAGACTTGGGGCGATCGCGATCGGCAAG
>SHLN01000275.1 GCA_004283105.1 Acidimicrobiia bacterium | reverse complement strand
GACTCCTACCGCCCCGTCGACGGACGCTGGAGCGACGAGATCGTGGTCGGGTGCGTGAGCCGGTTCATTCCCCGCAAGGGCCACGCCGAGGTGCTCCACGCCGTGGCAGAGCTTCGTGCCACCGGCCACAAGGTCAGGGCCATGATCGTCGGGCGAGGCCGGCTGGAGGGGAGGCTCAGGAAGGTGGCCGAGGCGCTCGACGTGCCGGTCGACTTCCATGTCGATATTCCGTGGAGCGAGCTCCCGATGCGGTATCGGGAGATGGACATCTTCGCCATGCCGTGCCGCAACCGGTGGCTCGGCCTCGAACAAGAGGGCCTCGGGATCGTGTTCCTCGAAGCGGCCGCCACCGGGCTCCCGGTCATCGCCGGAGCGTCCGGCGGGGCTCCCGAAACCGTCCTCCCGGGGAAGTCGGGATTCGTGGTCCACGACCGTGACGGGCTTGTCGAGGCGCTGCAGATGCTGGTCTCGGATCCGATCCGGGCCAAGCACATGGGCGAGGCCGGCCGCAGCTTCATGGAGCGCGCCCACTCGTGGGAATCGGTCATGGAACGGCTCAGGTCTGGCTTGGAACTGGCCGTAAAGAACGCGAGTTAGATCACCACCGGGATACTGTCGCCCCTTGACACGGGCGTTCCGAGCCCGTAGAACAGTCGCCTTCCTACAGGAGATCCATGACGAAGCCTCTCGTCATCGTCGAGTCACCCGCCAAAGCGAGGACCATTTCCGGGTTCCTCGGCGATGGCTACGTGGTCGAATCGAGCATCGGGCACATCCGCGATCTCCCCCGCAATGCCGCCGAAGTGCCTGCCAGCCACAAGTCCGAATCGTGGGCAAGGCTCGGCGTCGACACGGAGAACGACTTCAAGCCCCTCTACGTCGTGCCCAAGGACAAAAAGGACCAGGTCAAGAAGCTCAAGGGCCTCCTCAAAGAGGCGAGTGAGCTCTACCTGGCAACTGACGAAGACCGCGAGGGTGAGTCGATTGCCTGGCACCTGCTCGAGACCCTCAATCCGAAGGTGCCGGTCAAGCGCATGGTCTTCCACGAGATCACCGCTCATGCCATCGAAGATGCCATCGAGAACTCACGGGACCTCGACCGCCACCTCGTCGACGCTCAGGAAGCACGCCGCATCCTCGACCGGCTCGTCGGGTACGAAGTCTCACCGGTGCTGTGGAAGATGGTCAGGCCCAAGCTGTCGGCAGGCCGGGTGCAGAGCCCGGCGGTGCGGATCATCGTCGAGCGCGAGCGCGAGCGGATGCAGTTCCGGATGGCCGGCTACTGGGATCTCGAGGGCACGTTCGCCACTCGCCCGGACAGTGCCGAGGAGGGCTCGTTCGACGCCAAGCTGCTCACCCTCGGCGGTACCCGCCTGGCCACCGGCAAGGACTTCTCGCTCACCGGCGAGCTGACGACCAAGAAAGAGGTCGTCCTGCTCGACGAGGCGGCGGCGGGAACGCTGGCCACCGAATTGAACGACGCCGAGTTCACGGTCAGGTCGGTCGAGCCCAAGCCGTACACGAAGAAGCCGGCCGCTCCGTTCCGGACCTCGACCCTCCAGCAGGAGGCCGGCCGCAAGCTGCGCTTCGCGGCCGCCCGCACCATGTCGATCGCCCAGCGCCTCTATGAGAACGGGTACATCACCTACATGCGGACCGACAGCACCACGCTGTCGGAAACCGCCATCACCGCCGCCCGCACTCAGGCGACCGAGCTGTTCGGCGCCGAGTACGTTCCGGCCAAGCCGCGCCTGTATGCCTCCAAGGTCAAGAACGCCCAGGAAGCCCACGAGGCCATCCGACCGGCGGGCGATGAGTTCCGCACTCCGGCCGAGGTCGGCAAGGAGGTCGGCGCCGACGAATCCAAGCTCTACGAGCTCATCTGGATGCGCACGGTTGCCTCCCAGATGAAGGACGCCAAGGGTGAGCGGGTACAGGTGCGGCTCGGAGCCACCACGGCGGATGGCCGTGACGCCATCTTTGGCGCCAGCGGACTGGTGATCACCTTCCCCGGGTTCATGAAGGCATACGTCGAAGGTGCCGACAACGGGGACGCCAACGGCGAGAAGAGTGATGAGGAGCGCCGCTTGCCGTCGATGACGGCTGACGACCCGCTCGACGTCGTTGCGCTGAACTCGAGCAGTCATGAGACCAAGCCGCCGGCCCGCTTCACGGAGGCGAGCCTGGTGCGGCGTCTCGAGGAGCTCTCGATCGGCCGTCCCTCTACCTATGCGTCGATCATCTCGACCATCCAGGACCGGGGCTATGTGTGGAAGAAGGGCACGGCCCTCGTTCCGTCCTTCACGGCGTTTGCCACTATCACGTTGCTGGAGACCCACTTCCCGGAGTTCGTCGACTTCGCCTTTACCGCTCGCATGGAAGACGATCTTGACCGGATTGCCCGGGGAGAGGCCGAAGCGATCCCTTACCTGTCCGGCTTCTATTTTGGCAATGGCCGCCCCGGCCTCCACCAGCTCGTCACCGACCAGCTCGGGGAGATGGATCCCCGCCAGCTGAACTCCATCCTCATCGGCGCCGACGCCAACGGTGAGAAGATCGAGGCGCGGTCCGGCCGGTACGGGCCCTTCCTGTCGAGGGGTGAGGACACGACTCCCATCCCCGAGGATCTTCCCCCCGACGAACTGGATGTTGAGAAAGCGGTTGAGTTGCTGGATGCCCCGAGCGGCGATCGTCCCCTCGGTACCGACCCCGAATCCGGCAAGGCCATCGTCGCCAAGACCGGCCGGTATGGGCCGTACGTGGTGATCGAAGAGCCGGAGGAGTCGAAGCAGAAACCGAAAACCGCCTCGTTGTTCAAGGCGATGAGTCTCGACACCGTCACCCTCGAAGAAGCCCTCCAACTGTTGTCCCTGCCGCGGGTGGTGGGTCTCGACCCCGAGACCGAGGAAGAGATCACCGCCCAGAACGGCCGCTACGGCCCGTATCTGAAGCGGGGCACCGACTCGCGCAGCCTCGAAGAGGAGGACCAGCTCCTCACCATCGACCTGGCCGGTGCCCTCAAAGTCTTCGCCCAGCCCAAGCGCCGCGGCCGGGCCGCCAAGCCACCGCTCAAAGAGCTTGGCCCCGATCCGGTCAGCAAGGCCGAGATGGTGGTCAAGGACGGCCGGTTCGGCC
>SHLN01000066.1 GCA_004283105.1 Acidimicrobiia bacterium | reverse complement strand
ACGACCACGTCGGCTCCAAGAACTCGCCGGGCACCGGCCGCCATGGCCAGAGCCGTCTCCTCCCCAACCACGCCCTCTACGAGCGTTTCGGCCGGGACACCCAGCACCTCCTGCTTGACGCCGGTTGCGTACGACACAACGCCTCCGCGCACGAACTGGGAGGCTCCGGGCACGGCGGTGAGGCGGGCTGCGATCATCCCGCCGGTGGCGGACTCGGCGGTACCGAGCGTCCAGCCTCGCTCTTCGAGCGCATCGAAGATGAGCCGCTCCAATGTCTCGTCGTCGGCCCCAAAGACGGTGCCGAGCCTGCTCCGTACCTCGGCCTCCACCGGGGCGATGAGGGCATCCGCTTCGTCGGCGGTGGCGGCCTTTGCCGTCAGCCGCACTTTGATCTCGCCGGCTGAGGCGAGAAACGCCATCGTCGGGTTGCCCTGCCCGTCGAAGAGGTCGCCGAGCAGTTCGGCCACCTTCGATTCGGACATGCCGTAGGAGCGCAGTACCCGGCTCTTCAGCACGGCGGCGTCGCCCCCATCGAACGCAATGAGGGCCGGAATGACGTGTTCGCTCAGCATGAGGACCATCTCGGCGGGCACGCCGGGCAGGGCAAAGATCCGCTTGCCGTCGAAGTCGATGTCGAGGCCGGGGGCGGTGCCCTTCGGGTTGGGGATGAGCACTGCGCCGGCGGGATGCTCGGCCTGCTTGTAGTTGGTGGTGGGCATCTCGCGCCCCCGCGACGCCCACCACTCCTCCAGGTGAGTGGCATGCTCCTCGCTGTAGGCCATCTCGAGTCCGGTGGCGGCGCAGATGCCTTCCCGGGTGATGTCGTCCTGGGTAGGGCCGATGCCGCCGGTCAGAACGATGGCGTCTGATTGGTCGAGCCCCTCTCGAATGGCCTCAGCCAACCGATCGAGGTTATCGCCCACCACCACCTGGCGGTACGTGTCGAGCCCCGCCTCGGCGAGCGCCCGGCCGATGGTGGCGAGGTTTGTGTTCACGATCTGGCCGAGCAGGAGTTCGGTGCCGACGGCGATGACTTCAACGTTCATGATTGACTCATTGTCGGATGAGGAATCCCCCGGGCGCAAACGAAAACCCGAATTTCGCCTCGCGGGAAGTGTCCAACCGATACGCACCGGGGTGGTCGGCCAGGAACGCCTCGACCGCCTCGAACGGGCCGGGACCGTAGTCGGGCATGACCGGATGACCGTTCAGGTTGGAATCCTCGACCACCAGGTAGTCGCCCGGCATGAGCAGCGGGGTGATGAGCTCGAGCTCGGCCCGGACGTGGTCGGCCGCGTGGTCGGAGTCGAGGATGGCGAACACCGGGCCGGGAAACCGGTCCTTCACCTCGTCGATGTGCTCGGCGGTGGCGGGCTCGGTCGAGGAGGCGGTGAGCACGTCGATGCGGGGATGATCGATCGTCTGCTCATCGATGCGGCTGCGAAGCGTGTCAACGGTGAGGACCCGGTAGTCGAGACCCATCCCATCGAGCACTGAGGCGAAGAACAGGGCCGAGCCCCCGTAGGCGGTGCCGAACTCCACCACCAGACGCGGCCTCAGCTCGGTCAGAATCTCCTGGTAGTTCCACATGTCGCTCACGGATTTGAGGGTGCGGACGCCGAGCCATGAGGTCGACTTCCACACCCCGGTGCCGTAGTACCAGAGGTGGTAGTCGGTCGGAGCGGGATCCTGGCTTCCGATCACCTCGGCCCGGACATACGGTCCGGGAGGCTTGGGGACCAGGACGAGCCGATGCGTTCGGAGGGTTCTCCACCAATGCGCCATGCGCTGGCCGAAGCGGCGGGTGCTAGCCAACGACGGTCCCGGCCAGTTCGCTGCCGTAGGAGGCGTCGATCTCAACGCTGACGAAGTCGCCGGGCTTGCCGGTATCGAACTCGATCACACCGTCGATTTCGGGGGCCTCACGGTAGGAGCGACCGTAGGGCCGCCCATCTTCGAGACCGTCGACCAGTACCCGGTAGGTCTTGCCGACGGTGGCTTCATTCGCCTCCGCCGTGATCTCCTCCTGGATCGACATCAGATACCGCAGCCGCTCGGAAACGACCTCCGGGTCAACCCGTCCCGGCAACCCGGCAGCCGGGGTTCCATCCTCGGCCGAGTACGGGAAGAAGCCGGCCCAGTCGAGTCGGGCCTCTTGCAGGAAGTCGGCCAGCTCCTCAACATGGTCGTCGGTTTCGCCCGGGAAGCCGACGATGAAACTGGAGCGGGTGGCTGCCTCCCGCGCCGCTTCTCTGATGTCGGCGATCAGCGAGAGATGGCGCTCACCGTCGCCGGGCCGTTTCATGGCTCGCAGCAATGTGCCGTTTGCGTGTTGCAGACTGAGATCGAAGTACGGCACGAGTTTGGGATTGGCGGCGATCTCGGCAATGAGACCCGGCCGGATCTCACGGGGATAGAGGTAGAGCAGGCGGATCCATTCGATCCCGTCGACATCAGAGACGAATCGCAACAGGTCTTCGATCCCTCCCGGGGCACCGATGTCACGACCGTAGGCGGCCAGATCCTGCGCGACGAGGACGACCTCACGAGCGCCCGCCGACGCCAGCTCCACCATCTCCTCCCGGATGTTGACGGGCGGTCGCGAGCGCTGCTTGCCCCGGATGAGCGGGATGGCGCAAAACGTGCACGGCTTGTCGCAGCCCTCGGCCACTTTGACGTACGCATACGGAGTCGAAAGGGTGGGACGTCGAATCGTGTAGAGGATGTCCATCGGGCTCTGGGTGAGCCGGATCGGCTCCCAGTCGGTGAGCCGGTCGAGGGTTCCCACCAGCTCTCCGTAGCGATCGAGACCGAGCACGGCATCGGCCTGCGGGAATGCCTCGGTCACCTGCATGCCGAACCGCTGCGCCATGCAACCAAGCACAACGAGCTTGGCATCCTCGCGCTTGGCCGTCTCCATATCGATGATGGTGTCGACCGACTCCTCCCGGGCTGCTTCGATGAAGGCACAGGTATTGACCATCACTACGTCGGCCTCGTCGATGGACGAGGCGGCGGTGTAGCCCGATTCTTCGAGGACGGCGGAGAGCTTGTCGGAGTCGACCTGGTTCTTGGCGCAGCCGAGGGTCGTGAGCCACACCCGCCGGGTGTCGCTGGTCATCGGAGTAGCGTAGCTGCGGCCCATGCGAACTCTGACGCTCCCCCAGGCGCGCCGCATAGCCCTGGCCGCCCAGGGCTTCGCCGAATCGCGCCCGACCGGCCGGATCGATGTTCGGCACTTCCGCCGGGTCATCGACCGAATCAACCTGCTCCAGCTCGATTCGGTCAACGTGGCCGTACGAGCCCATTACATGCCACCGTTCTCTCGACTCGGTCCATACGACCGCTCGGCCCTCGATGCGTGGATCAATGGTCCGGAGATGTTTGAGTATCTCGGCCACGTCGCTTCGGTCATGCCGGCCGACGATCTTCCGATGCTGCGCCACCGGATGCGGGGCCGAAAGCAGTATCCACGGACGAAGACAGAGCTCGACAAGCACCCCGAGTACTTCGAACAGGTCTATGAGGAGGTGGCCGAACGGGGCCCGCTCACCGTCTCAGACCTCTCTGATCCCGGCAGCCGGACCGGACCATGGTGGGGACACGGACGTGGCAAGATTGCCCTCGACTGGCTGTACGTGACCGGCCGCCTGACCATTTGCGGACGCACTCCCAACTTCGTTTCGATCTACGACCTGCCCGAGCGGGTGTTCCCGCCGGAACTTCTGGATCGAGAACTGAGTGGAGAGGAGGCCCACCGGGAAATGCTGCTCCGGGGGGCTCGTGCGCACGGGATCGGGACGCTGGCCGACCTCGCCGACTACTACCGGATCACCCGGGCCGGGCCGAGGCTCGCCGAACTGGTCGAGGACGGCCGGCTGGAGGAAGTGGCCGTCGAAGGATGGGATCAACCCGCCTATCTCCACCCGGAGGCGCGGCTCCCCCGTCGTATCACCGGCCGCGCACTGCTGTCGCCCTTCGATTCACTCGTGTGGTTTCGAGAGCGGACCGAGCGCCTGTTCGGGTTCCACTACCGGATCGAGATCTACGTCCCGGAACCAAAACGCCGGTACGGCTACTACGTCTACCCGTTCCTCCTCGACGACGAGATCGTGGCACGCGTCGACCTCAAGGCTGATCGAAAAGCCGGGGTCCTACGAGCCCCGGGGGTGTTCGTCGAGGACGGTCGGGATCCTGGCCGGGTTGCATCGGAGCTGGCTGCCGAGCTCCAGCTCATGGCCGGGTGGCTCGGTCTCGATGAGGTCCACGTCTCGAACAGGGGCAACCTGTCGGGGGCGTTGCGGAGAGCGTTCTAGCTCCGGTCGCGCCTCAACGCTCCGCAACAGCCTCGAGGATCTCGGGGTCGTCCACCAGGCCGCCGCCCCGGGCCGTCGCACCGATAGTGAGGGCGGCAGCAACGATCACCATGTTCTTGAGGATGTACTGGCCTTCGAGCGTGGGAACCAGCACATCGGACCAGGTGACGTCGGGGAAGAGAACCAGCGGCGTCACCGTCCCGAACATCTGACCGACCAGCAGCAGGAGCGTCAGTCGAAGAAACCGACCGGTGATGAGACCAAGACCGATGGCCGTCTCCAGCACCGCCAACGAGACCCTCGCCACCGCCTCCGGGATGAAGCCGAAGAAGAGCTTGTCGATGGTGGCGGCGGCGAGCTCGTCGGCCGGGCTCAGATCCGGCCAGAATTTGAGCACGCCGAACCAGAGGAAGACGAGCCCAATACTGATTCGCAGCAGGGTTAGTCCGTTCTCTGCCATCCAGTGAGTGAGCCGCCGATCGATCGAGTGAAACGTTGCGGGATCCATGACAAAACGGTATCGAGGGCTGGTCTGTACCGAAGCGGCCGCCTGGATTCGTTGCTACGGGCGAGGGCCCAATCGCCGGTAGTCGCCTCGGAAGTAGAGGGCCGGATCATCGAGGTCGGCGACTTCTACCTTCATGATCTCGCCCTCGACGAGATGGTGGAAGGGCAGCTCGATGGAAGAGGCCAGGCTGCAGAACACCCGGTTGGCCGAATCACTGAGCACCGGGCCCCACTCCGTGTGCTCTACGGCGACCCCGGCGAACACGCCCCCGGGACGGGGGCGAATCCCCGCGAACGTATCGGCGTCGTCGCGTTGAGAGGTGTCGAGGATGTGGACGACGAACCGGCGCGACGACTCAATGGCCTCCCACAGGTCGGTATTCGTGCCAATCAATGCAATGACCGACGACGGCTCGCCCTCGGCGACCATGAGCGATGAGACGGTCAGCGCCGCCTCGCTGCCCTCCTCCCCCGCCGTCACCACCGTGACCGGCGCGGCCAGCCGACCGCGGAACTGTCTGACCGGATCACGGTCCGCCGGTGCGTCTTTGAATGGGTGGTCGTCGTGGATCACACCGTGGACGTTAGCCTCGGGAAGAAGGAGGCAGCTGTGACGTTCACCAATGAGGCTCTGACCGATTTCACCGTTTCTGAGAATGTGGACGCCTACCGGGCCGCCCTGTCCGAGGTGCGAAGCCGGCTCGGTGCCGACTATCCGCTCACCATCGGCGGCGAGAAGCACGAGACGGGCGACTGGATCGAATCCCACAACCCGGGCCGCACGACCGAGCTCGTCGGCCGATCCGCCCGGGGAGGACCACCCGAGATCGATCGGGCGCTGGCCGCCGCCTGGGAGGCGTTCCGTTCGTGGTCTGCCCGGTCGATGGAGGATCGGATAGACCTCGTGCGGCGTCTGGCCGACGTCATGCGGTCGCGACGCTTCGAGCTGGCCGCCTGGATGACCTTTGAGGCAGGCAAGAACTTTGCCGAGGCGGACGCCGATGTCGCCGAGGCCATCGACTTCTGCGAGTACTACGCCCACCAGGCGCCCGGCCTGGCGGGTGAACACGAGACCTACCCGAGCCCGGGCGAATCGAACACGAGCATGCTGGTGCCGCTCGGTGCCGGCGCCGTCATCTCGCCGTGGAATTTCCCGCTTGCCATCTTCACCGGCATGGCGGTTGGACCCGCCGTGGTCGGCAACACGCTCGTCCTCAAACCCTCGCCCGACACGCCGATCGTCGCCCAGATGTTCATCGAATGCGCCGAGGCGGCCGGCTTCCCACCGGGAGTGTTCAACCTGGTAACCGGCGCCGATGCCGACATCGGGGACTACCTCGTCGATCACGCCCGCACCCGGTTCATCAACTTCACCGGCTCGCTGACGACCGGCATCCGGATCAACCAACGGGCCGCCACGGTGCATCCGGGACAGCTATGGATCAAGAAAGTGGGTCTCGAGATGGGAGGCAAGGATGCCCTCATCGTCGATGAGACCGCCGATCTCGACTACGCGGCCCGGATGGCCGTGGCCAGCGGCTACGGATTCGGCGGACAGAAATGCTCGGCCATGAGCCGGCTGATCGCCGTCGAAAGCATCCATGACGAGCTGGTCGACCGTTTCGTCGCCCTCGCAGAGGAACTCGAGGTGGGCCCGGCAGATGAGAACCCGGACTTCAGCGCCCTCATCAACGAGCGCGCCAGAGACAAGAGCCTCCACTACATCGACATCGGCAACGAGACCGCCACGATGCTGGCCGGGGGCGCTCCCGGGCCCGACGGCGGGCACTACGTGACACCGACGGTCTTCGCCGATGTCTCCCCCGATTCCAAACTGGCCCAGGAGGAGATCTTTGGGCCGGTCGTATCGATCATCAGGGCCCGTGACTTCGATGATGCCCTCGGCATCGCAAACGGCACGATGTTCGGCCTCACGGGAGGCTTGATTTCCAACGATCGGGCGCGGCTCGACCGGGCCAAGCGCGAGTTCGAGGTGGGCAATCTCTATCTGAACCGGAAAATCACCGGCGCCTTCGTCGGCCTTCAACCGTTTGGAGGCCTGCGATTGTCGGGCACGACCGTGAAGGCCGGCGGCCCCTACTACCTCCGTCAGTACCTGGCCGAGAAGACCATTGCCGAGAAGCTGTAGGCGGCCCACGAGCGTTCCGCTATCCGGTGCGAGGCGTGCGGCGCTGTGTGCGCATCCAGGTGACCGCCACTACGGCCGCCAGGGCAAATGACCCGAGGGCTATCCACCACATCGGGGCATACGAAGACGTCTCATCGACCGTGAACCCGTAGAGGGGTGGCCCCAGGCCCAGCCCGGCCAGAAATCCGAACCAGACGATGCCTGAGGCACGGCCGGCGGCTTTCGATCCGGCGATGGCGATCACGGCGATGGCACCGACCGACGTCCATGAGCTCGAGGACAATCCCAGGACGACGGTGCCCACCCACATCCACCCCGTCCCGGCATCGATAGAGGTGAGCATGAAGGCCATTGCCACCACCGACGTGACAGCGAGAATCGCCAGGGTCGGGGCGGGACTCGCCTTGCGTTCGGCGATCCTGGCCCACTGGAGCCGCCCGGCGATGGCAACACCACCCAGGAGCGCGGCCGCCACGCCGGCTACCCGTGGGCTCTCACCGAGGCTTTCCTCCACAAACAGCGGCAACAGGAAGGTGGCTGAGCCACCGAACCCGAGCAAGGACCCGTAGACGGCCACCCACCAGATGCCGGCCGGGAGCGGCCCATCGCTCGGCCGCCGATCGGCCGGGCGAGGACGGTCGGGTGGAACAACCCGCATCGCGAGGGGGATCGATAGGGCCATCAGCAGCCCGATCACGACCATCGTCGATCGCCAGCCGAACGTCGTCGCCCCCCACGGAGCCAGCAAGCCGGCGAAGAAGCTTCCCACCTGGGGTCCCGTCTGCTTGAGGCCGGTGATGAAACCCCGTCGACCAGGCTCGAGGAAGGCGGCGATGAGCTTGTTCGTGCCCGGGTTGCCGCCTGCCCCGCTGATGGCGGCAACGACGGCCCCGCCGAACATGGCACCGAAGACCGGGCTCACCGCGAACAGAACGGCCGCGCCGGTCGCTCCGGTCAGCACGATGAGGGCTGCATTGCGGCCACCGATGCGATCGGTGAGGCGGCCGGCAAACGGCGACGAAACGGCGGCCAACAGGGCACCCACCGAGCCGAGGCTGCCGAGCTCGGTTCGACTGATGCCGAAGTCGTCGATGAGGAACGTGGCGATGACCGGGATCGTCACCGTGAACACCGTCGCAGCCACCATGACCCACATGAGCAGGCCCCCGAACACGAGTCGACGACCGGGACTCGCGATGAGGGCGGGGGGCGACATGACGGGAGGGTAGGCGGCGACTGAAGCGAATGGCCGTTCCCGTCGATGAACTCATATGAGACGAACTCTCAAGTTGCTTGGCTTGATAGGTGCGGCGAGCGCCGCAGCTGTGGCGGCGGCCCGACGCACGGCCTCCCCGACCGTCGCCGACGCGGCGCTCCCCCCGGCTCGACCACTTCCGAGTGTTTCACAGGAGCTGCGCCAGGCACTCAGGCGCTTCGACGAGCGCTTCGGCGCCTGACCTGCCTACGCTCGACCCATGCGCTCTTATCGGCGCGCGGCCGCAATCCTGCTGACCGGCGCCGCCCTCGTGGTCGGTCTCATCGTGGGCCTGGAACGATGGTCCGGCGTCGCGGCCGCCGCCCCGCTCACCAGCGCACCCGATTGCGAGACGATCCGGGCCGGGCTCATCGGCCAGCCGGTCACCGCGTGGACCAGCCTCGCATTTGTCGCGGTGGGGATCTGGGTGGCGGGTCGAACCAATCCACCGGCCGCCCGGACTCGCTCTGTGTTCGCAATCTCCCTCGTGGCAGTCGGCCTGGGCAGCTTTCTGGCCCATGCCGCCCAAACCGACTGGGGACGCCAGCTCGATTCGATGGCGATCAAGGCCATGCTCGTCGCCTTCATCGCCTACCCGGCCTCCCTCGAGCGCAACCGGCAACGGCGCGCCTTCGTACGGGGGTGGCTCCTCGGATCGGCCGGCGTGATTGCCGTCCAGCTCGCCTGGCCGGCCACGGCTCGACCGCTGCTCGTCGCCCTGGCACTGGCGGCTCTCGTGTTGGCGGCCCGTCGGACAACCCGCCCAACCCGGCGAGCCTTCATTGCCGGAGCCGGCCTCCTTGGTCTGGGGGCGGCTGCCTGGTGGCTCGGCCGTCCGGATGGGCCGCTGTGTTCGCCCGACGCAGTGTTTCAACTGCACGGCATCTGGCATATCCTCGCGGCGGCGGGGATCGCCTCCGTCTACGAGATCTACCGAAGTGAGCCAGCATGACGATCGACGCAGTAGTCGTCGGGGCCGGACCGAACGGACTGACCGCCGCCATCACCCTGGCGCGCGCCGGCCGGTCGGTGGTCGTGTTCGAACAAGCGGACGAGGTAGGTGGGGCGTGCCGGTCGGCGGAGACCACCCTCCCCGGTTTTATCCACGATCTCGGTGCCGCCGTCATGCCGCTCGGTCATGCATCACCCGCCTGGCAAGAGCTGCCGCTCGCCGAGCACGGCCTCGAATGGATTGCGCCCGCTGCCGAATTCGGGCAGCCGCTCGATGGTGGACGGGCCGCCATCGCCTATCGGGATGTGGACCGAACGGCATCGACGCTCGGCCCGGATGCCGACCGCTATCGGAAGGTGGCCGGGAGCCTGGTGCGTGACTGGGAACGGCTCCGGCCGTCGTTGCTTGGTCCGTTGCTTCGCCTGCCGCGTCATCCCGTAGCACTCGCCCGGTTCGGCCTGCGCGGCATCCGGTCGGCCACCGGCCTCACTGCCGGCGCTGCGGGCGACGCCTACCCGGCCCTGTTCGCCGGAGCCGCCGCCCACTCTGTGCTTCCGCTCGACCGTCCGTTCACCGCCTCGTTCGGTCTGCTGTTCCTCGCTCTCGGTCACACGGCCGGCTTCCAGTACCCCCGTGGCGGGGCGGCCTCCATCAGTCGGGCCCTGGCGTCGTATCTGGGCACGATCGGCGGGGAGATCCGGCTGTCACGTCCGGTGCGGAACTGGGATGACCTGCCCGCTCATCGAGCTGCCATCTTTACCACCGGGCCGCCTGCGCTTGCCGCCATCGCCGGCACTCGCCTGACCGAGCGGAGACGCCGCCGGTTCCGGAGCTGGCCGTACGGACCGGGTGCGTTCAAAGTGGACTTTGCCCTCGACGGCCCGATTCCGTGGGCGGCTCCCGGCCTCGCAGATGCGGGAACCGTCCATGTGGGCGGCACGATGGAGGAGGTCGCAGAAGCCGAGCGTCTCGTGGCAGAGGGTTCACACCCGGAACGCCCCTTCGTGCTGCTCGCCCAGCCAAGCGTGGCCGACCCAACCCGGGCACCGGCCGGCCGGCAGACGGTTTGGGCGTACTGCCACGTGCCGAACGGTTCGGAGGTTGACATGACCGACCGCATCGAAGCACAGATCGAACGGTTTGCGCCAGGATTCCGAGATCGGATCCTCGCTCGCACGGCTACCTCTCCGAGCAGCCTCGAAGCGATGAACCCGAACCTCGTGGGGGGCGATGTCGGTGGCGGATCCTATGCCGGGACCAGGCTGCTGTTTCGACCCTCCGCCTCCCTGCGGCCCCACCGGGTCACCGACTCGATCTTCCTCGGATCGGCCTCCACTCCCCCCGGCGGCGGTGTCCATGGCATGGGTGGCTACTGGGCGGCCCGGGCGGCGCTGAGCGGACCCCTGCGATGATGTGGCACGAGCCAAACGGCCACGACGAAGACTTCGTCCCCCTGGCGCAGCGGCGCACGTTTCGGGTGGTCTCAGCCATCATCACGGTGCTCGTCGTGCTCGCCATGCTTGCCATCACCCTCGGCCCGTACCTCCTCGACCGACCGGACCGCCCCACTCGAGCGACGACTACGACCGGACTTTCGGTCTGAGTACCCGGCTACCGTGTCCGTCATGCACACGCCACCTGAACTGATCTCCGCCTCGGATATCGCGACGAGAGTCGAGGAGCTGGCTGCCCAGATCGATGCCGACTACGCGGACACCGGACCGCTCGTCCTCATCGGCGTACTCAAAGGATCATTCATCTTTCTGTCCGATCTTGCGAGGCATCTCACCATCCCGCATCGGATCGAGTTCATCGCCGTCTCGAGCTACGGGGATCGGGAGAGCGAAACCGCCGATGCCGTTCGCCTACTCATGGACGTCCGTCATCCCATCGAAGGCGCTCACGTCATGCTGGTCGAGGACATCGTCGACACCGGCCACACCCTCGTCTACCTCGAACGCCTCCTGGCGGCCCGGTCACCGGCATCGCTCAAAACGTGCACCTTGCTTCACAAGCCCGATCGAACTGAGGCCCATACCGATATCGACTACCTCGGCTTCACCATTCCCGACGTGTGGGTGGTCGGCTACGGCCTCGACTACGCCGAACAACACCGGACACTTCCGTACATCGGAGAGCTCCC
>SHLN01000274.1 GCA_004283105.1 Acidimicrobiia bacterium | reverse complement strand
GCCTCAGGGGCCGTCGAACTCCGCTTCACCGGTCCCGAGCAGGAAGACAGAGATGATCTGGTCGGACGGGAACTCCTTCACCGCCTGCAGGCAGGCATATTCGGCCCGGGCGGCGAACGTCGGGAACTCCCGGTCGTCGACCTCGAAGTAGAAGCCGGCCTCGACGCCCATCCAACCCCTCGGGTGATGCACAGTCAGCCGTGCCGAGCACTCGTGATGCTCTTCCCCCTCGGCGACCCGGATGGTCGCCACGCACCGGTATGTGTTCAGCTCCTCGCCGCGCTCGGGTTTTGACGTCGACTCCACATCCACGCGCAGGCGACGCGTATGGCCGTCCGCTCCTCGCGTACGAAGCCTGTTCTCTCGTGTCTCGGCCATGCGTTCACCTCCCAACTCAATCAGGAATACCGGAGCGAGCCGACCGGCGCCAGAGTCTTTGGTCGGAACGGGTTAGCCGTCTGCCGGAGTCTCCGACTCGAGGCCGGCGATGCTCCATTCGCCGGTGCCATAGGCGGCGGCGTCGATTGCTTCGGCGGGCTCGAGTGGACGAGCTGCCATCTCCATGCCCACCCACAGCGTGCGAGAGAACGGGTGGAACAGGATCGGGAAGAGCAGATTGAGGGTGAGGGTGAGGATCAACAGCGCCGTCCACGGCGTGTCCGGCCAGGTCACCACCATGCCTCCGACGAATACGACGAGGAACGTCGCGAACGTGAACGCCATGTTGATCATGATGGAACCCAGCCAGAAGCCGTCGCCCCGCTCGTAGTGGTGGCCGCAGCGCGGGCACCGCTCGACCATGGTGACCCAGCGGTGAAACAGCTTGCGCTCGCCGCAGCGTGCACAGCGCCGGGTGGCCCCACGCCACAGTGCCTGACCCTTGGTGGGCTCGGTCACTCCGGCGTGGCCGTCGGCCGGACGCCCGGGGTCCCGAGCCGATTGACGCGATCCTGGGTACGGTCCCAGCTCGTCTCGAGCGCGGCGGCCAGGGCCGGAGACGTGGATGGATCGTTGAGCGTTTGTGCCACGGGCAGGATCCGGAACGTCCCCTCCTCGACATACGTGGGCGTGTAGTCGATGTAGGAAACGCTGAACGAGCCGTCGGCCTGCTCCCACACTCGAGCCTGCACGAGGAGCCCGTCTTCGGTACCGACCCGCACATTGCCGGAGCGCTGGTTGGAGAGGAAGTTGCCCATGCCGTACACCACGTACTCGTTGTCGACCTGGCCGATCGGCTGGATCACGTGGGCGTGGTGGCCGAGGATGAAGTCGATGTTTGGTGAAGACAGGATCGCCTCGGCCTGCGCCAGCTGGGTGCTGGTCGGGTCGACGTTGTATTCGACGCCCCAGTGCATGGAGACCACGACGAACTCGGCACCCGCTTCCCTGGCGGCGGCGGCGTCGGCAAGGATCTCATCGACACCGGTGACGTTCACCAGGTAGTTCTTGCCGGTCGGAACGGTGAGACCGTTGAGGGCATACGTGTAGGACAGATGGCCGACCGTCACGCCATTGATGTCGTACAGCTTGGGGACGTCCTCTTCGGGACCTCGGGCCGCCCCGGCATGGCGCAATCCGGCCGCATCGAGCACGCCGAGCGTGTTACGAACGCCGGTTTCGCCCTTATCGATCGTGTGGTTGGACGCCACCGAACAGCTGTCGTATCCGGCGCCGGCGATGGCGTCGGCCAGCTCGGCCGGGGAGTTGAACCGGGGGTAGGAGGACAGATTGGTGCTGTCGGGCGAGAGCGGCACTTCGAGGTGGCAAATGGCGAAGTCGGCCGCCTCAACAATCGGTTTGATCGGGGCCAGCATGGGCGAGAAGTCGTACCCGTCACCACCCGCATAATCGGCGGCGGCTCGATATACAGCAGAGTGAATGAGGAAGTCACCTGAGGCGGCGAGGGTGAACGTCCGCTTGTACGTCTCCGGTGGCGGGGCCGGCACGAACTCCTGATACACGCCCGATACCGGTATGGCCTGGGGAAGGGGGTACGGGTAGTAGGCGTCGGCAAAGCCGGTTTCGTTCTCATTCTGGAGGTAGAAGCGGTTGGCGCTGGGACGGAACACGGCCACGGTGTCGTCGCCGTCCTGGTCCCAGTCACCGCTGACGATGCGGTCGCCCCCGATCCCGAAATAGAACTCACTTTCGGCCACGCCGGTCGTGTGAGACATCCGCAGATACACAAACCCGGTGGACTCGCGGTGGAGGCCGAGCTCATCGACGCCGTCCTCGTCGAAATCGCCGACGAAGGGCCGGTCGCCGGGAACGCCGAAGTAGTAGAACACGTCGAAGCCGGGCTCCAGGTCGTTGCTCAGCCACACCCGTCCGGTGAGCGGGGCGTAGAGACCCACGGTGTCACAACCGTTGCCATTCCAGTCCCCCGCCAGGGGCACGTGGCCCTCCTGGCCGATGAAGATGCGCTCCTGGGCCACCCCGGTGGCGTCGTCCTGCAGGTACATGAACCCGGCAGCGGGCCTCCACATGCCGGCGGAGTCGATTCCATCGCAATCCCAGTCTCCGAAGAGGGGAACGTCGCCGGGCAGACCGAAGTAGAACGTCGAGAACGAGGCGTCTATGTGTTCGACTTGCCAGCGGGCGGTATCGGGATCGACAAATACCGGCTCGTCCGCCGACGAGGCCGTGCTCGGGGCCAACACAAGCAGGGCGGCCAGAATCGTGAGAAGTCGATGTTTCATGGGAGTCCCACTCCGGATATTAGAAGTTTCGGCCACGGGCGGGGATTCTTCAGCTCCCGGATCAGTCGGGGCCTTCGATCAGCAGGGTCGTGCCGGCCTCATTGAGCGAGGGCCGATAGACGAAGCCTGTGAGGGTGACGTTGGTAATCCGAAACGTGAGGCTCGCATCGGCGAAAGGCCCGAGGCGGGTGTCGACCTTGCCGTCCTTGTCGGTTCCGAGCCACATCGAACCGGGCGCTACGCCACCCCAGGTGACCTGCACCGCCGCGTACCCGGCATCGTCGTCGAACTCATCCCGGATCTCGATCTTGATGTGGGCCTCCCACTCGTCGTCATCTCCGTGGTCGTGACCATCGAACTTGTGGACGAGCAAGCCCGGCAGCGGAATCGTCGTCGGGGTAGTCGGCGGAACCGTAGTAGTGGTCGTCGTTGTTGTCGTCGTGGTCGTC
>SHLN01000065.1 GCA_004283105.1 Acidimicrobiia bacterium | reverse complement strand
GAACGGCACGTAGGCGTGCGTTACACCAGGTTCGCGAATTGAGGCGATGGCCGCTCCGAGTGCCGGATCGGCTCGGAAACTGAGGCGCGAAAACGCGTGAGGCGGTGAGTGATCTGGGCGCTGGATTCCCGGCAGTGCACGATCGCCCGGTTCGAGTCCGACAAGGCCCACTGCGAGGTTCTCAAACCCCATGTTTCCCCTGGTCAGGACGTGGTTTCCGGCACCTTGTCCTATTTGGTAAGGAAATGTCGTTTCTCAAACCTTCCGTCCTTGATCTTGTCCGCCCGTTGGTGTGCTTGGCGCCGTCAGGGTGTGCTGACACGCATCGGGTCGTCGAGGGCGATGAGCACGGGTTCCAGGTCGGGTGGGCTCGGGGCGGTGTATCGGACGTCGGGGAACGGTGTCGGGCCGGGCCCGCCGGGGTTGTAGAGGGGGAGGTACTCGCCCTCGGAGGGAACCTCGACGTGGGTGATCGACCGAGCGGCGGCCTCGTCGCCGATGAGGATGATGTCGATGTAGTTGTCTGCGTCCTCCTGGTAGCAGAGGTCGTAGGTGGCCCCCTGGTCCTCGGCTTGGCCGAGATCGGCCAGGCCCAGCACGCGCAGGGTGCCTCCTGCCACCTCGTAGTCGACACCGACCTCGCTGAGCAGCACCGTGGAGCCGTCCTCGGCGGCGGCGTGAATGCGGAAGTGGTTCTCGTAGGCGTTGGGTGTCAGCGAGTCGATCCCTGTGGGGGTGTATCCGCCCGAGGTGAGTAACCGGAGACGAAAGTCGCCGCCGCCATAGAGCGCGAACTCATCGTTGGGTAGCAGCACCCTCTCGAGTGGCGGAGCTCCGCCCTCGCCTGCTGGCCGGTCGCCCACGTGGTTGAGCTTGGCACCGACGAGGACCGGACCGGACTCGTACGGGCTTCGGCCGTCCTCCCAGGTCAGCCCGACGCCGCTTTGCACGCCGTTGGGGCCGAGGAACATGAGTGGGGTGCCGTCGTCGACGATCTCCAGCTTCTCCACGTACACCGCGTCCGGACCGTCCAGCCGGTTCCCGAAGTCGCCGAACACCACCGGCACGTTGCGTTCGTTGAGCTCCCAGTTGGGCATGATCCCAGCGGAGTTCGGCACCACCTGCTCGCCGGTGTTGAGGGTAAACAGGAAGTCCTCTGGGTTGATCGTCGAGGTCAGGATCGGCCAGGTGAACACGATCGGGAGTCCGTCGTCGTAGTCGGGGGTGTCGTCGGCGACTCCGCGATAGAGGGCTTCGACACCGGTCGCGGTGGCTCCGCTCACCAAGGGATTGTCTACGGCGCAGCCTTCGGCGTAGAACGAACCGCCCCCGGCGCGGATTGTCTCGAACTCCGTGTCCGGCCATCCGATGATGCCGTCGAAGCCCATGTTGGCGGACAGGATCTTCAGCTCCTCGTCCCAGTAGTCGGCCTCAACGAGACGGCCGTCGAAGAACGCTGGGGGGTTCTCGTCGGCGTCGCCCCCGCCCGGTCTGCCCGGCAGGCCCGGTGTCGAGGCCGCCTCGGTCGTGGTGGTCGATGGGGCTCCAGTGGTGATGGTTGACTCCGTTGTCGGTGGGCTCGTGTCGCAGGCGGCGAGCAGCAGCATGAGGGCTGTCAGCAGCACGGCGCCGATCGTCCGGATGCTGCGGCGCCGTCGGGGCCCGGCGGTGGGCGTGGTCTTCATTGCGGTGTCCTCGTGGTGGTGAGCAGGTACACCACAAGGATCGAACCGCAGTCTGGACGACCTCTGGGAGCAACCTGGGAGTTACCTGGGAATCCGCAGGGCCACGCCCTGGGTTCCGCTAATCGTGGGGTGACGGCCGCTCAGGCGGCGGGCAGTTGCAGCGTCACCGTGGTCCCTGTGCCCGGCGCGGAGTGCAGGTCGACGGTGCCGCCGTGACGCTCGATGATCGACCGCACGATTGCGAGGCCGAGGCCGCTGCCCGGAGTGGTCCGATCCGGGTTGGCTTGATAGAAACGATCGAATGCCCGCGTCGACGCCTCTGCGTCCATACCGGTACCCTCGTCCGACACCACGACGACCACCCGGTCGTCGGCCCGATCGACGCTGACGGCGGCGGGCGTCCCCGGCGCGGTGTGGGTGTGTACGTTGCCGAGCAGATTGGCCACGACCTGGCGCAGCCGGTCGGCATCGCCGTTGACCACCATGTCGCCGGCCCCGACGTCGACCGTGATCGGACGGTCGGGCTCGGCCGCACCGGCATCGGTGACCGCCTCCCGGGCGATGTGGGCCACATCGACCGCTTCTTTGGCGAACGGCCGTTCCTGGTCGAGACGAGCCAGGAGCACGAGGTCCTCAACCAGGCCACCCATCCGCCCCGCCTCCCGCTCGATCCGCTCGAAGGAACGCGCCACGTGCTCCGGAGAGTCTGCCCCGGCTCGATGTAGCTCGGCGTATCCCCGGATCGACGTCAGCGGTGTTCGCAGTTCATGGGAGGCGTCTGCGACGAACCGGCGCATCTTCTCTTCCGACTCGGTCCTGGCGGCCACCGCCTCCTCGATGCGGTCCAGCATGCTGTTGAGCGCTCCGCCGAGCCGCCCGACCTCATTCGAGGAACGTTCGATCGCCACCCGCCTCGACAGGTCGCTTTCGGCGATCCGGTCGGCGGTGTGCGCCATGGCGTCGAGCGGCCGCAGTTCGCGACGGATCAGGAACCAGATCGCGCCACCCAGGATCACCGCGGTCCCGGCGCCGACCACGAGCAGGACCAGCAGCGTCCGGCGCATCGTCAGCGCGACGTCGTCGAGCGGTTGCGCCAGCACCAGCAGAACCTCGCCGCCTGCGGGCTCCGCGGCGGTGACCCGGTAGCCGTCACTCCCTCCCACGGTGAATGGCGTGTCCCCGGCTCGGAGCCGGTCGACATCCGCCGAATCGAGCACCGGCAGCGGGTCCGGGTCGGCGGCCGGTCCGCTCGGCGCAGACGCGATGATTGAGCCGTCCGGGCCCAGCCCGATCACTGCAAGGTCGGCGCCACCGAGCCCCGGTCGCTCTGCGGCCAATCCTTCGAGCTGCTCGATCGGCACCAACTCAAGCAGCTGCTCGAGTGCCACCTGGCGCTCGTTCAGCGACGCATCCACGTCGTTGATGAGGCGGCCGCGGAGGAGACCGAGGACCACCGCTCCGGACGCGACCAGGACGACGACGAACGCCGCCACCGACATGAGGACCAGGCGGCGCCGGATGGTCACGGTTCGTCCCGCAGGACGTACCCGAATCCACGCACCGTCTGGATGAGCCGGGGTCCCAGCGCCTCGGTCTTCTTGCGCAGGTAGCTCACGTACGTCTCCACGACGTTGGGGTCGCCTTCGAAGTCGTAGTGCCACACGTGGTCGAGGATCTGCTGCTTCGAGAGCACCTGCTCCGGGTTGGCCATGAAGTAGCGCAGCAAGTTGAACTCGGTCGGCGCCAGGTCGAGCGGCCGGCCGGAGCGGCTGACCCGGTGTGCCTTCTCGTCCATCTCGAGGTCGGAGAAGGTGAGGGTCTGCGCCGCCTGCGGTTCCGCAGGTGCAGTCCGGCGCAGCACAGCCTCTACCCGGGCGACGAGCTCCTCGAGGCTGAAGGGTTTGGTCACGTAGTCGTCACCGCCCTTGGTGAAGCCGCTCACCCTGTCTTCGGCCGAGTCCCTGGCGGTCAGGAAGATCACCGGGGTGTCGTCGCCGGCGTCTCGAAGCCTGCGGACCACCTCGAACCCATCGAACCCCGGCATGTTCACGTCGAGGATGACGAGGGAGGGCCGCAGCCGCTGGATCTCATTCAGCGCGGTGACACCGTCGGCGGCAACGGCGACCTCGAACCCCGAGAAGCTCAGGGCGGTGCGGACGAGGTCGCGGATGTACTCCTCATCGTCCACCACCAGCACGGTGGGCTTCTCAGGGTTCTGGTTGGTCATCGCCATCTCAGTTTGGCCGATCTCATCATCCGAAGCGGGTCAGTCGGTGATGTCTCGCCGCTGGAACAACAGGAACGTGGCCGTGACGAACGCTGCTGCGTACAGGGCCAGAAGGGTCGCCGACTGCACGTAGGACACCGGGGCCGTGCCGCCATCGGTGAACGTGCTCAGGGTGCCGCTGACGAGCCAGTCCGATGATGTGTCCCACACCAACTGGAGAAGCGGCTCGCCGACCAACAAGTAGCCGATGCCGACGGTGATGGCCGCCGACGCGGACCGGGTGACCATCGCCAGCACCGCCCCGGCGAGCCCCCACACCACGGTGGCAACCATGACATTGACGGTGGTGCTCAACGCCGCCGACACCGCAGCTCCTGTTGTCCACGCGGCGGTCGACACCCCGGCGACCGGCGCCAGCGCAAATGCTGCAGCCATGCCGATGATCGCCGAGACGGTGACGCCGGCTACGACCACACTGAGCAGCGCCAGGATCTTGCCGCCCAGTACCAGGGCCCGCCGCGGCTCGCCGACGAGCAACTGGCGGATCGTGCCCCGCTCGAAGTCGCGCGCCACAGAGATGGCGAACAGCGCAAGCGCGACGATGCCGATCATGGTGGCCGCAGAGGCCAGACCGGACATGAGCCCGTCGACGGCGGCAAGGTCGGTGGCGCCCGGCAGGGCCCTGCCGCCGCCTCCGGGGCCGGGCCCAGCCGACTCGTCGAAGCCGACGAAGGTCAGGGTGGTGACCAGGACCGTAAAGGCGGCCATGATCCCGGCGCCGACCAGGCCGGTCCTGCGGAAACGGATCATCTCGGATGTGAAGGTGCGAAGCATGTCAGTTGGTCTCCTTGGCGTTGGTGAGGCGCAGGAACACGTCCTCGAGGTCTTCGACGTCTGCCCGGACCTCGCGCAGGGTGACGCCGTTGTCGAAGGCCAACCGGTTCACGAAAGCCGACCTGGCGGTGGCGCCCGGAGCCCGCAGACCGACCCCGTTGGTTGCGAACTCGATGCCGTTCTCATCGAGCAGTGCAGCGAGCCGGGTGATGTGGCTGCGGTCCTCGGGGACGACAACGAGTTCGTTGCGGGCCTTGTCGAGCAGCTCGTGGGTGGCGCCCTCGAAGACGAGCGAGCCCCGCTTGATGATGATGAGCCGGTCGCAGGCGGCCTGGATCTCGGCGAGCAGATGGCTGGAAACGATGACCGTCTTGCCGATCTGCCCGAGACGGATCAGCAGCTCCCGGATCTCGACGATGCCTGCCGGATCCAGCCCGTTGGTCGGCTCGTCGAGGATCACCAACTCCGGGTCCTTGAGCAGCGCTGCAGCGATCGCCAGTCGTTGCTTCATGCCGAGCGAGTAGTCGCTCGCCCGATCGCCATCGCGGCCGGTGAGGTCGACCAGGTCGAGGACTTCGTCGATCCGCTCGTCGCCGACGCCGGCCAGCACCGCAAGTGTGCGCAGGTTGTCCCGGCCGCTCAGCTTGGGGTAGATGACCGGAGCCTCGACCAGTGCCCCGACCCGCCGCATGTACGCACTCGGGCGGGTGACATCGTGACCCAGGACTGTTCCCGATCCTGATGTTGGGGCGATCAGCCCGAGCAGCATCCGGATGGTTGTGCTCTTGCCTGCACCGTTCGGTCCGAGTAGTCCGACGACTCCACCCCGCTCGACGCTCACGCTGAGGTCGTCGACAGCGGTGAAGTCTCCGAACTGCTTGGTGAGGCCGTGCAACTCGATGGCCGGGCCTCGCGCGGTTGTCGGAGTCATGCCTTCTCCTTGGCGAATGGTCGTTGGTACACCACAAGCATCCGCCGACGGTCTGTGGGGGTGCTGGGAGCGTCCTGGGAGGTTCCTGTGAATCGGCGGCACCAGGTTCGATCACCACCACGTCGTGACCGACCGGGTACCTACTCAGCCCTCCGACCAGGCACTTCGAGGTGTGAAAGCCGTCCTATCAGGCCCAGCCGGACACACTCAGATCTGGCACTGCTCCTCTCCCGACGACGAGCCGATCACCAAATCGGGCGCACGAACGAGCATTCCGCCGAGTGCGCTAGATCGGCACTTACGAGTGCGGCTCCGGTCCTGATAGAAGCACCGAGAGTGGGCTCCTCAAATCGCCCCTGTGTGCTCGGCCAGCCAGCTGAATGCGTGACCTGGCAGCTCGATGGTCTCCCCAAGCGACCGGCCGGTGCGGACCTCAGTCATCGGCGCCGCCAGGCTGACGACTCGGGGAGTCGTGGCGAAGTTGGCGAGAACCGTTAGGTCCGCTTCATCGTTGGTGCGCCGATAGCCGAGCACCGCCGGATCTCCCGTGTCGATGAGCGCAAAGCTGCCGTTCCCCAAGACCGGCAGCCGGGAGCGGTCGGCAAGGAGGGTGCGCACCCAGCGGAGGAGGCTCCCCTCGTCTGCTTGTTGCGACTCCACATTGACGACCTCGGGTGCGTAGTCCGGGTCGGTGACCAGCGGTATGTAGAACCGGTCCGGATCGGCCGTGCTGAACCCGGCACCGGGTTCGCCCTTCCACTGCATGGGAGTACGCACCCCATCACGATCCCGCAGCAGGTACTCGTCTCCCATCCCGATCTCGTCGCCGTAGTAGAGGAACGGTGAGCCGGGGAGTGACAACAGCACCCCGTGCAGAAGCTCGAACTGGGAGCGCTCGTTCGCCAGCAGGGGCATGAGCCGCCGACGGATGCCGATGTTCTTCCGCATCGCCGGGTCGGGGGCGTACTGCTCGTACATGAACTGCCGGTCTTCCTCCGTCACCATCTCGAGCGTCAGCTCATCGTGATTTCGGAGGAAGACGCCCCATTGGCTGCCGGCCGGAATCTCGGGGGTTGCCTCGAGTGCCGTCACAATGTCGCTCGCGTCCTCCCGCCGGAGCGCCATGTAGAGCGGTGGCATGACCGGAAAGTGGTAGGCCATGTGACACTCATCGCCGTCCCCCAGGTAGGCAACCACCTCGGCCGGCAGCTGGTTGGCTTCGGCCAGCATGATGCGATCCTCGTACTCGCCATCGATCATGGCCCGCAGCTCTTTGAGGAACGCGTGGGTCTCGGGCAGGTTCTCGCAGATGGTGCCCTCCCGTTCGTACAGGTACGGGATGGCATCCATTCGCAGCCCGTCGAACCCCATGTCGAGCCAGAACCGCACCACGTTCTTGACGGCCTCTCTCACGTCGGGGTTGTCGAAGTTGAGGTCGGGTTGCTCGGCGTAGAAGCGGTGCCAGTAGTAAGCGCCGGCCACCTCGTCCCAGGCCCAATTCGAGTCCTGCGTGTCAACGAAAATGACCCGGGCATCTCCGTACCGTTCCGGGGTTTCGCTCCACACATACCAGTCGCGACTAGGTGAGCCGGGTTGGCGGGCTGCCTGGAACCAGGGGTGCTGGTCACTCGTGTGGTTGACGATGACATCGGCCATCGCGTACATGCCCCGGGCATGGATGGCATCCAGGAGGGCCCGGAGATCATCGAGCGTGCCGAACTCCTCGGCCACCCCGGTCAAGTCCGATACGTCGTATCCGCCATCTGCCATCGGCGAGGGGTAGAACGGGAGCAGCCACAGGCAATCGACGCCGAGCCATTCCAGGTAGTCCAGCTTCTCGTGGATGCCTGCCAGATCCCCGACGCCATCGCCGTTCGAGTCGTAGAAGGCATGCACGGGGATCTCGTAGAACGTCGCGGTCTGGAACCACATACCGAAACGCTAGTCCCCGCCACCCTCGACCGAACCGATACGTATTTGCGGCTGCTATCCTCCTGCGCTCCTGGTAAATACGAGGGCCAATCGCATGGATTATCGCATTAGCGAGGTTGCCGAAGTGCTCGGCGTGAGCACCGACACGGCCCGCCGCTGGGTCGACGAGGGTCGTCTGCCCGCTACCAGGAGCAAGAGCGGCCATCGCCGGGTCGCCGGGGCAGACCTGGCCGCCTTCGTGACGACGAACGGCTCTCCGGTATTGCATCGCCGCTCGGCTCGGAACCGCTTCACCGGCATTGTGACGGGAGTGGTGAAGGACACGGTGGCTGCCAAGGTCGAGCTCTACAGCGGAGGGCAGCGCATCGTCGCTCTCCTCACCCGGGAGGCCGCCGACGACCTCGAGCTCGAGGCCGGGGTGATGGCCACGGCGGTGGTCAAAGCCACCAACGTCATGATCGAGCTGTGAGGCGGCTGCTCCTATCGCTTGTTGTCGTCCTGGCGGGGTGGGGTGGCGAGGCTCCCATCATCGTGGGGGGGGCGTCTTCGATGGCCGAGGCCGCCGACGAGCTCGCATCCGATTTCGGCCAGGGTCCGGTGGAGGTGTCCGTGGCCGGTAGCCAGATTCTCGTTTCCCAGGTGCGCGAAGGTGCCCCCCTCGACGTGGTGCTGACCGCCGACGAGGCGACCGCCTCAGAACTCGTCCGTCTCCAGGTCCTGGCCACGGACCCGATCGTGTTCGCCACCAACCGGCTCGCTATCGCCGTCGCCCCGGGGAACCCTCACGCCATCAGCGGCATCGAAGATCTCGCTAATCCAGACCTCACCGTCGTCCTTGCCGCCCCCCAGGTTCCTGCGGGTCGATACACGGCCGAGATGCTGGAGGCGGCCGGAGTTGCCGTGACCCCCTCGAGCCTCGAGCCCAGCGTGCGTTCGGTCCTCGCCAAGGTCCAGCTCGGGGAAGCCGATGCGGGGATTGTCTACCGAACGGACATCAGCCGTGGCGATGTGGCCGGGGTGGAGATCCCCGACACGGTTAGCCCGGTCGCCGAGTACTACGCCGCTGCCCTCGCAACCTCGGCGCAACCGGAGACGGCGGCCGCCTTCGTCGCGTTTCTCACCACCCCGGCCGCCCGGGCGCTCCTGGCCGAGTTTGGATTCTCGCCATGAGGCGAGTCATGCCCCTCCGGCTCGGCGTCCTGGCCGGCATCGGCCTGGCTCTCCTCGTCGTGCCGATCGCCGGACTCCTCATTCGCGTCCCGTGGTCCGGCCTGGGCGGAGATCTTGCCGGCTCCGGTGACGCGGTACGGGTCTCGATAGTGGTGTCGGTGCTGGCCACAACGGTGGCAGTCGGGCTCGGTGTCCCGCTCGCCTGGCTCCTTGCCCGCGGCAGTTTCCGGGGCCAGGCCCTGCTGCGGGCAACGGTGCTCCTCCCCATCGTCCTGCCTGCCGTGGTGTCTGGCGTCGCGCTGCTGGCGTCGCTGGGACGGTCGGGTCCCATCGGTGGACTGATCGACGATCTGTTCGGCATCACGCTGCCCTTCACGACCGCGGGAGCGGTGCTGGCGGCATCATTCGTCGCCCTCCCATTTGTGACGCTCGTCGCCGAGGCAGGCTTCCGGGCCGTCGACCGCAACCTCGAGGAGGTAGCCGCCACCCTCGGGGCCGGACCCTGGCGACGGTTCCGGCGCATCGCCCTCCCCCAGGCCGTTCCCGCTCTGGCGGCCGGGGTCGTCCTCGGCTGGGCGCGCGCCCTCGGCGAGTTTGGAGCCACCGTCACGTTTGCCGGCAATCTGAGCGGGAGAACCCAGACGCTCCCCCTCGCCATCTTCTTCGAGCTCGAACGAGACCCGGAGGCGGCCTTCAGCCTCAGCCTCGTCCTCGTGGTCGTTTCGCTTCTCGTACTGACGGCCGCCCGGCGGGCCTGGGTGCGCTGATGTTGACCTGCCACGCCTCTGCCGCCCGCAATGGATTTCGACTCGAGGTCGACCTGGAGGCAGCGACCGACGAGATCGTGGCGGTAGTCGGACCAAACGGGGCCGGCAAGTCATCGCTGCTTCGCATCCTCGCCGGGCTCGACCCCGTGGAAGCCGGGCAGATAGTCGTCGACGGGGATGTCTGGGAGGATCCCGCCGCCTCCATCCGCCGCTTGCCCGAGGAGCGGAGCGTCGGCTACGTCCCCCAGGCCGGCTTGCTCTTCCCGCACCTGAGTGTTCGCGAGAACGTTGCATTCGGTTGTGCCGAGGAGGAAGAGGCCGATGTGTGGCTCGGCCGCCTCGGCCTCGAGGACCTGATCGACGCGAGGCCGTCGGAGCTATCCGGTGGCCAGGCCCAGTTGGTGGCCCTGGCGCGAGCCCAGGTGCGCCGGCCGGCCCTCCTCCTGCTCGACGAACCGCTCGCCTCGGTGGACGCGGCCAATCGTGCCGCCGTCCGTCGAGTTCTCCGTCGCGAGCTGCATGACAGTCCCGGGTATCGCATCCTCGTCACGCACGATCCGCTCGAGGCCGCCGCGCTCGCCGACCGGATCGTGGTGCTCGACAACGGCCGGGTGACGCAGGATGGCACCATCGACGACCTCCGGACCCATCCCCGTTCGACCTACGTCGCCGAGCTCGTTGGGATGAACTTCTTCTCCGGCGAGGCGTCGGGCGGGACGATCACCCTTCCCGACGGCGGAGTGATCGTCAGTGCGTCCACTCTGAATGGAGCCGCCCTGGCCTCGGTGCATCCCCGGGCCGTATCGCTCTACCTGTCGCGACCGACGGGCTCGCCCCGCAACGTCTGGCTGGGACACATTGCCTCGATCGAGCCGAGCCTGGAGCAGGTTCGTGTCCACGTGACCGGACAGGTCGACCTCGTGGCCGAGGTCACGCATGGCGGCGCGGCTGCCTTCTCGGAGGGCGATGACGTGTGGGTGGCCGTCAAGGCCTCAGAAGTGCTCGCCTATCCGCGTTGAATGGAACCAATTTCGAGCAGCAGGCGTTACCTTTCCCAGACCATGCGAAGACTCATCATCCTCATCGCCATAGCGCTTGTCGCCGCCGCCTGCGGCAGCGACGGCACGTCTGATACCTTCACCGCACCCGAAACCACTCTCGGAGAACCGGCCGGCACGACGTCACCGACAACGGCCGACGCAGGTACGACCCCGACGATCCCCTCCGGTGGCGATACCACCACGAGTCCCCCGGCCACACCAGCGGAGCTCCCTGATTCTGACTACCCCGATGTCGTCGTGGCAGACCTGGCGGGCGGAGAGCTCAACCTCAAGGAACTCGCGCTCGAAACCGAGCCGGTTCTGTTGTGGTTCTGGGCTCCCCATTGACCCACCTGCCGTCGGGAAGCTCCCGACGTCGAGCAGTTTGCTCGAGACAATGCAGATACCGTGACCGTCATCGGCCTCGGCGCTCAGGACACCTATCAGGAGGCCCTCGACTTCGTGGATGCCTACGGGACCAAGTCCTTCCGCATGCTCTACGACGAGTCGTTCGAGTCGTGGGACCTGCTCGGCATCCGCGGCCAGCCGATTGCCATTCTCTTTGACACCGAAGGACGCGGCCAGACCACCTGGTACGGCCCGTTCGACGAGACCGAGGTTCTGGAGCAGGCGGCAAGCCTCTAGGAGCCGGCGGCTCGGGCGATCGTCACCGTCAGGGATCGGTGGTCGCTTCCCGCCGATTCGCCGAAGGAAAACGACGTCGTAGTCAGCTCCGGCGTGTGCAGCGCGTGATCAATCGGGATCTTGAATAGTGAAAAAGATCCCTTCAAAGAGGCTGGTATA
>SHLN01000064.1 GCA_004283105.1 Acidimicrobiia bacterium | reverse complement strand
GCCTCGGCCGAGGCGGTCCTGTGGGCCGACCTCACCCAGGAATGGGCGCCGGCCCGCCACCCCGCCCTGTGGGCCGACCTGCCGCCCACCGAAGAAGCGGTGGTCCGCTATTTCGTGCCGGACGACGACCTGGAGCGGCGGGCCCGCTATTGGGGCTACGAATTCGGGGAGCGGGACCTCGCCGACCTTTGCCGGCTCGGTGCCGCCCTTGCCAAGGCCGAGGCCGAGGCCTGGCAGCAGGACGAAGCCCACATCGCCACACGGGCCTATGCCGACCGGCGGTTTCTGCTCGGGGACCGCTTGCTCCACTGGGCCGTTCCCTGGCTGGAAGCGGCCGGCCGCTGCCACCCGCCCGAGCGGCCTGCGGCCGAGCCGGCCAGGTTGACGCTCCTCGAGCTGGGCGACCGGCTCCGGCCTGCTCCGGTGCTCACCGAGGGCACCGAGGGGCTGTTCGCTCCGGGTGAGGACGGCTACGGGCCCATCGAGCCACCCGCTCCCCTCCCCGACTTCATGCTGTCGGTGTGGAGCGGGCGGGTCGTGATGAAGGCGACGCTGGACTCACTCGGCAGCGGCTCGCTCCCGGACCGTGTGGTCCCACCCGAGTGGCTCGACGATCCCGAGATGTCTGGCCTGCTGCGCGTGATGTACGAGGTGGCGGCGCCCCGCTGGGAGCGGATCGCCACCGAGCACCCGGGCTCCGCCCGCCTCTGGCTCGATTTGGCCGAGCGGGCCCGACAAACCGCTCTGCTCACAACCATCTGACCTAAGGAATTCCGGCCCTGGTCGACCCGTTCCGCACCGGGCACACTCAAACCGAAAGGCTTATTCCACCATGCCTTCTGTTGTCGAAGTCGACCATCTTCACAAGCGGTACGGTGACTTCGTCGCCGTTGACGACGTCAGCTTCTCAGTAGAGCAGGGAGAGATCTTCGGGATCCTCGGCCCGAACGGTGCCGGCAAGACGACGACCGTCGAGTGTCTCCAGGGGCTTCGCAAGGCGGACGCAGGCGACCTGGCCGTGCTCGGGTTTGATCCACGACACCAGGCCTCCCACCTGCGGCGACACATCGGATCGCAGCTGCAGGAGTCGGCCCTGCCCGACCGCATGAAGGTGTGGGAGGCACTGGATCTTTTCTCATCTCTTGCGGTGGGAGGGGCACCATGGGAGAGCGTCCTGGAGCAGTGGGGGCTCACCGAGAAGCGAGACGCCCAGTTCGGAAGCCTGTCGGGTGGACAGCAGCAGCGCCTCTTCGTCGCCCTGGCCGTAGTCAACTCACCGCGGCTCGTGTTCCTCGACGAAATGACCACCGGTCTCGATCCCCTCTCGCGGCGGGTGACCTGGGACCTCGTGCGCCAGATTCGTGACGGCGGCTCCACCGTCGTCCTGGTGACGCACTTCATGGACGAGGCCGAGACGCTCTGCGACCGCATTGCCGTCATCAACGACCGGCGCGTGGCTGCCATCGACACTCCCGCCGGTCTCATCGAGCGCTTCGGCGGCCAGGCCGAGGTGACGTTCACGACCGACCGCGACGACGTGAGCTTCCTCTCGGCCATCGACGAGGTCGACTCGGTCGACCGGGAGGGCCGGCGGGTGTCGATCATGGGATCCGGCCCGGTGCTGGCGAAGGTGGCCGCCGGACTGGTCGCACACGGTCTCGCCCCGCTCGACCTTTCGGTGAAGCGCTCCACCCTGGAAGACGTGTTTCTCACGATCACCGGCGGGGAGACGTGACATGCGGACGCTGATGCGGCTGTCGTGGGTGGAGCTGAAGCTGTTCCTGCGCGAACCGATGACCGTGGTGTTCTCACTGGCATTGCCGCTCGTGATCCTGTTCGTGCTCGGCGGCGTGTTCGGGAACGAGGCCACCCGGCCCGGCGAAGAAGTCGTGTACCGCGGGGTCGGACCGATGACGTACTACGTGCCCGCCTACCTGGCACTGGTGGTGGCTTCGGTATGCGTGATCAGCATTCCCACCCACCTGGCCGGGAATCGGGAGCGGGGCGTCCTCAAGCGATTCCACGCCTCATCGGTGAACGCCTGGGCGGTGGCCGGCGCCGAAGTGGCCGTCGCCTTCGTCCTGTCTGCGGTGAGCGCCGTGCTGCTCATCGGAGCCGCGTGGGTTGCCTACGACTTTGCTTGGGCCGAGACCCCCCTGGCAGTTCCGGGGATCTTCGTCCTGCTCGTTCTTGGTTTCTCGGCCTTCGGGATCTTCCTCGGGGGCGTGTTCCCAACGGCCCGCGCCGCCCAGGCGGTCGGCATGCTCGTGTGGTTCGTGATGCTGATGGTGGGAGGCGCCGGACCGCCACCGGAAGTCCTCACCGGCGGCATGCAGACGGTGGGCGAACTCACGCCGCTCTGGCACGCCGTGCGAATGATGCACGATGCCTGGCTCGGCCTGGACGCCGGCCCGTCCTGGTTGATCTTCGGCGCTATCAGCGTCGCCAGCGCTGGACTCGGACTCCGCTTCTTTCGCTGGGAGTGAGGTTCGCGAACACCCCCGACGCTACCGGACCCGGTCGATCCGATCGAGTGTGTCCGAGCGCAACCGCTCGACATGACCGGCAACATAGGCCGGTATGTCAACCGAATCGTCTGCAATCAAGGGCGTGAGATTCATGGCATACGCGTGACGGCCGGGAACCGAGGTCACGTACGGGTCCGAGAATACGGCGTGCGCCAGGCTGCGGCCGTTCACGCCGAGGTCGTAACGCCTTCCACCGCTCAGCTGTGACTCGTACGACGCCAGCATGCGCCCGATCAGCTCACTGTGGCTCGTCACATCGAAGGTCACCTTGTCATCGTCGACCATCCAATCGAGATCCCGCCACACCTCGCATCCGTAGAGGGCGCCGGGTCGCCGATCGGCAGGAAGACTCCGGATCGCCGCCAGCGTCCGCAGTGCGACGGCCACATGGGTGTCATGCTTGTCGGCCAGATTGTGCGTGTACACGACCTCCGGTCGGGCGTCACCAATGACGCCAACGAGATCGGCAACGACCGTCTCATTCGCCGGGTCCTTGGCGGCCTGGCTCGGGTAGTCGAGCAGCACCACAGCGCTGTACTCACCGAGGGCCGCCGCCTTCTGCTCCTCTCCCATCCGGACCTCCCGCATCTCATCGTCGCCGAGGTCGCGGTACGTGCCGGCGCGAGGGCTGCCGGCGCCGTCGGTGACGGTGACCCCGAGGAACCACCTGTCGCTTCTGTCAAAACACTCGACAATGCCGTCTACGGCCATGATCGGAATGTCGTCGGGATGGGCGCCGACGGCGAGGTGGGTGGTGCGGGCCACCGCCTCATCGGACCCGACTCCGTCGGGAACATAGATCTGGGCCCCCGGATTGGAGAGCGCCAGCACTAGAACCCCAGTCGGTCCAGGAGCTGGGGCTTGTCCTGCCAGCCCTTCTCGACTTTGACCCGCAATTCGAGGAACACCGATGTGCCGAGCAGCGCCTCGATCTCGGCTCTTGCTTCCGCTCCGACAGTCTTGAGCATCTCCCCGCCCTTGCCGATGACGATGCCCTTCTGGGAGTCGCGCTCGACGATGACCCGCGCACTGATGTAGGTCGTGCCGTTGGGCCTCTCCTCGATGTCTTCGACGGACACCGTGAGCGAATGCGGCAGTTCCTCCCGGAGCCTGGCGAGATACTTCTCGCGCACCAGCTCACCGATCACCGTTTGCTCGGGCTGGTCGGTGACCATCTCGGTCGGGAAGTAGGCCGGCCCCTCGGGCATGAGCGAGGCCAGCTCCTCAACTACCAGGTCGACGTTCTCACCCGTGAGGGCGCTGACGGGTACATACGCGGCGAAATCCCACTCCCCGGCATGGCCTAACTGTGAGATCACCGCGTCTTTGTCGCCAAGGTCGGTCTTGTTGACGGCTACCACCGTCTGGATGCCCGACTCGCGCAGTCGCTCGGCAATGAGCCGATCACCGGGGCCAATCGGTGAGGTGGCGTCGAGAACGAACAAGGCGGCGTCGGACTCGGCCAGGGAGCCGTATACGAGACGGTTGAGTCGTTCTCCGAGAGCGTTCTTAGGTTTGTGGAGGCCTGGTGAGTCGACGAGCACGAGTTGGAACGCCTCGCCGTGCACGACACCCCGAATGGTGTTGCGGGTGGTCTGGGGCCGCGGCGAGGTGATCGCCACCTTCTTCCCGACGGCGGCGTTCACGAGCGTGGACTTGCCGACATTTGGCCGCCCGACGACGGCAACGAACCCTGACTTCATGTGCGGCGGCAGAGCACGCGTGCCACCCGTCGGCCCTGCACGCGATCGGTCGTGAACAGCACGCCATCGTGCTCGAACTGCTCGCCCTCCTTCGGCACCCGGCCGGCCAGCGCCAGCACAAGACCGCCGACGGTGTCCCACTCGTGGTCCGGGAACTCGACGTCGAAGAGGTCCCCGAGATCGTCGACGGGGAGGCGGGCATCAACCAGGTAGCCGCCGTCTACCTCGGTAATCAGCTCCTCGGCTTCGTCGAACTCATCGGCGATCTCGCCGACCAGCTCTTCGATGATGTCCTCGATGGTGACGAGGCCGGCGGTTCCCCCGAACTCATCTACCACGACCGCCATGTGGACCTGGTTGGCCTGCATCTCACGCAGCAGCTCGGAGATCCGCTTCGTCTCGGGCACGTAATAGCCGGGTCGCATCAGCTCTCCGACCGCCTTGGCCGCCACTCCCGAGTCCATGAGTGCAAGAAGGTCGCGGGCGTAGAGGATCCCGACGATGTCGTCGGGGCCGCCCCGGGTCACCGGGATGCGGGACACTCCTTCCGCCAAACTGAGGTCGACGGCCTCGTCGGACGAGGCCGCTTCGCTGATCGACGTCATGTCGGGGCGGGGCACCATCACCTCGCGCACGACCGCGTCGCTGAACTCGAGCACCGACGAGATGAGCTCGCGTTCGGCTTCTTCCTGGGCGGCCTCCTCATCGGGGCCAAGGGCGTCGTCTTCCTCTTCCTCGTCCTCGGCGACGAGGTCGACGGCCCGGCTGCCGAGACGGACCGAGGCCGCCAGGAGGCGGGAGAACCGGTAGGAGAGACGCCGCGGGTGACCGCGCCCCCAGCTGCGCGGCAATAAATCACCAAACAGGACCAGCGCAAACCCGAGCGCCGCCAGCCCCACCAGGAGCGCCACCCCGCTCAGCTGCTGGGTGAGCGCCCAGGCGGCGGGAACGGCCGCCGCCACCAGCAGGATCGTGGTCACAGTGCCGAGTGCCGGCTGAATGATTGCCCGATCATCGAGCACCTCTGCGACGCGGGCGGCCCGGGAGTCACCTTCGGCGGCGTCGTGCAGGGCGTCGGCACGCGAGGTTCGAACAACGGAGGCTCCGGCGGCCCGGATGACCGCCCCGAGCACCAGCAAGGCCAGGGCGAGGATGAGGGCAAACAGCTTCACGGAAGCTCGATGCCTTCGGCGGCGAGAACGGCTCGCTCCCGGGCGGACATTATGGCGGCGTCGGCCGGGTCGGCATGGTCATATCCGAGCAGATGCAGGATGCCGTGGGTGACGATGAGAGCCATCTCGTCTTCGAGGCTAACCCCCAGGTCGCTCGCCTGGGCCCTGACCACCGCCGGGCAGATGAAGATGTCGCCCAGGCTGAGTGGCTGACCGTTGGCTATAGCGGTCGGCACCTCCCCAGGCACCATCTGGTCGACCGGGAAGGCGAGCACGTCGGTCGGTCCGCTCCGCTCCATGAATCGCTGGTTGTAGCCGGCCATCTCGTCTTTGCCGACCAGGACAATGGCTACTTCGGCATTGTCCGGCATCCGTTCTGCCAGGAGCACCCGCTCGGCTACTCCCACCATCTGGTCGGTGGAAACCGGCTCTGTCTGTTCATCGGCGAGGAATATGTTCACAGCACCGGTTCGGCTGATTCTTCGGTGGCATTCCCCGGGAAGTTCGGATACACGATCCGGTGGTGGTAGTGAGAGATGAGGGCGTCCACCAGCGCTTGCTTGACCCGGGTGAGATCGCTGAACGTGAGGGCACTCTCATCCAATTGCCCGTCTTCGAGCTTCTCAGACACCACCTGCTCGACGATCTTGCTGAGGCCGTCGGCGGTCGGGTTGTCCAGATAGGCGAGCGATCGGGCGGCAGCTTCGATGGCGTCGCACAACATGACGATCGCCATCTCTCGTGACTGCGGTTTCTGCCCGACGTGCCGGAAGTCTTCGGTCTTGACGTCGTCGGACGGCCGGTCCTCGAGCGCCTTGTGATAGAAGAACCGCATCAAGCTGGTCCCGTGATGCTGGCGGATACCGATGGCGACATCGGGCGGGATGCGGTACTCGCGGGCAAGACGGATTCCGTCTACGACGTGGTTGCGAATGACGGCGGCCGATTCCTCCGGCTCCATCCAGTTGTGGGGGTTGGCGGCCCCGAACTGGTTCTCGATGAACAGGTGGGGGTTCTCGGTCTTGCCGAGGTCGTGGTAGTAGGCGGCGGCTTCGGCCAGCAGCGGATTGGCATCGATGGCCCTGGCCGCCCGGCCCGCCAGCGTGCCGACCAGCATTGAGTGGTTGAACGTTCCGGGTGCCCGTTCCTCGAGCAACCGGAGTGCCGGATGGTTGCGGTCGGTGAGGTCGAGCAGTGTCAGCGTGGTCGTGAGGCCGAAGGCAGTGTCGACGTAGGGAAGGATGCCGAGCCCGATCAGGCCACCGAGCAATCCGCCACCGAATCCGAACAGAGCGGCCTCACCGGTGATGTTGTTGTCGGTGAAGAACCAGGCGACGGACGCCGCGAACGGACCGGTGATGAGCGCCGTGTAGAGAATGGCAACCCGCAGGTCACGCATCGATGCGGCCTTCGAGACGAATGGCAGCGGTGCGAGCACCGAGGCCGCCGAGAACACGACGACGCCGATGTCCCCGGTGGTGATGCCGGCAAAGACGGCCACCGGGATCGACATGAGCACCGCCGCCCTGGTGTCGAACAGGATGCCTCCCAGGTAGCCGAAGGCGGCCGCCGGCATGATGTAGCCGAGGGCGGGATTTCCTTCGGGGATGAGCGAGCCGACCAAACGGGCAGAAACGGCGGCCAGCACGATGACGAGCCCGAACAGGAACAACAGTTTCGGTTGGAGCCACAGCTTGGGCCGATTGCGCCGCAAGAACAGGACGAGCAGGCCGGTCACGGCGGCCACGACCAGACCGGCGGCCAGCCGCTTTGGTGTCTGCGGCGCTGCCGCCAGCAGCTGGGCAATGGCCTCGGCCTCGATATCACTGACGATGTCACCCTGCTTGGCGATGTCCTGACCCTCGACGAACTCAATAGTGACCGGTTCGACCGATGCCCGCGCCTCGCGCCGGTCGGCCTCGGTGAGCTCCGCATCGGCCTTGACGTTCACCTCGAGATAGAAGATCATCAGCTCGGCGGCTGCGTCGGCGGCCGCGTCGCGATTTGGCCAGTCCCGCGGGCTGAGAGTGACCGATCCGTTCCGGATGGCAGTCAGCACGTCGGTCAGCTCCTCGGTGCGGATCCCGTCACCGGCGTACTCGATGGTCAAGCGAGTGTTGATGTCGGCCAGCAGAACGTCGAGCAGCGGCTGCTCGGTGCTGCCGGCGGCCACGCTGTCGAGATCGGCCTGGGCAATCTCGATGAAGGTGCTGCGGGTCTGCTCGGGCAGGAATCCGTACGCCTCAGCGAGGGCCAGTTCCTGTTCCTCGAGGGTGGGCGGCACGAGGGTCGTGGTCGTGGTCGTGGTCGTGGGAGGCACCGGGACGAACCCGAGCTGGAGCGTTACCGTGCTCCCAGGCGTCACCAGGGACTCGGCCGGTGGATCCTGAGCCACGACCAGGTTCTCGTTGCCCGAACCCGACGTCACTTCGACCGGGTCCCCGACCGCCGCGTTCAACTGAAGCACGGCCAGTTCGGTTCGAGCCGCCGCCTCCGAAAGCCTGAGCAGGTCGGGCACGATCACGGTGGCTTCCCCGCCCTCGTCGGGGAACAGCGTCGTGCTCGTCGGCGTGGTGGTGGTTGTGGTCGTCTCCTCGGGGGGCTCGGGGATGGGCCGGACCGAATCGTTGTAGAGCTCGAGGGTGACGGCGTTGAAGAACGCTTCAACGTTCTGCTGCACCTGGACCGGAACCTCCGTATCGATTGTGTACCGCGTCTGAACCGTCGCCTCGGCCGCATCGCGGGCCGCTTCGGTGGCGGCCTCGTCTGGCACGGTGATGACGCGGTCGGCGGTGTAAGTCTCCGGGGCCGGGTTGCCTGCCGCGGGTGGATCGACGCTGCCCAGTTGGCCGGCAATGAGAGCGATCGAGGCGCCGATGACGGTGACGATGACTGCCAGACTCCGGAGCAAGCCGGGGCGGACGGTCTCGAGGCGGTCGGCCAGCTTTCTCATGCGCTCGACTCCGGAGCCTCACTCGAGCCGTTGTCTTCGAATTCCTGATATGCCTCGACGATGGCCGCCACGATCCGATGCCTGACCACGTCGACGGCCCGCAACGTGATGAAGGCCACACCGTTGATGCGCGAGAGAACCTTCTTGGCCTGGGTGAGCCCAGAGCCCATGCCGGTGGGGAGATCGGTTTGGGTGACATCACCGGTCACGACCATCTTGGAGTTGAAACCGAGGCGGGTGAGGAACATCTTCATCTGCTGGGGCGAGGTGTTCTGGGCCTCATCGAGGATGACGAACGAGTCGTTGAGCGTGCGGCCCCGCATATAGGCAAGTGGGGCGATCTCGATGGTCCCCCGATCCATGAGTGCGTGCGTCTCATCGGGCCCCAGCATCTCATACAGGGCGTCATAGAGAGGACGGAGGTAGGGATCGACCTTGGCCTGCAGGTCGCCGGGGAGAAACCCGAGTCGTTCTCCTGCCTCAACGGCCGGCCGGGTGAGAAGGATGCGACGTATTGCCCCGCTCTGCAGCGCCTCAATGGCGGCCGCCATGGCGAGGTAGGTCTTGCCGGTTCCGGCTGGACCCACCCCGAACACGAGAGTGTTGTCACGAATGGCGTCGATGTACGCCTTTTGGCCGGCAGTCTTGGCACGGACGAACTTGCCCCGGCCGACCTTTATTCCTTCGGTGAAGACTCCGGCCGGACTCGGCACTTCTTCGCGCACCATGGTGACCACCCGGTCGACCTGGCCCGGCTCGAGCGGCTGGCCCTCCTGGACGATGATGAGCAGCTCCTCGACCGCCGTGCGGGCAGTGCCGACTTCCGCCTCAGGTCCGCTCAGTACCAGCTCGTTGCCCCGCGCGACGAACCTGACGTCCGGGAACGCCGTTTCTATGTCACGGAGATGACGGTCCCGGTCGCCGAGCAGCTCCAGCATGAGATTGTTGCTGGATACGCGAAGGGAAAGCTCAGTCATTGAGGGTGTCCTGCAAAAGGGGAAGCCTCCAGTGGGAGGAGAGCAGTCGAGAGTATATCGGCCGGACCCCGGTAGTCCTACAGCAATCCGGGCGGCCACCCGAGCCGACGTCCCCCCAAGACATGGAAATGAAGGTGGAACACGCTCTGACCGGCGTCCGGGCCGACGTTGGTAACGAGCCGCCAGCCCCCCTCGACGGCTTCCCCAACCCGGGCGGCAGCATCAAAGAGCGCCGATAGCAGCGGTGCATCATCTGCCTCGAGCTCGGCGGCTGAGGCAACGTGCCGCTTGGGGATCACGAGCACATGGGTTGGAGCAGCGGGATTGATGTCGTTGAAGGCAACGACATCATCGGTCTCGAGGACGATGTCGGCCGGGATGTCCCCGGCCGCGATCGAGCAAAACAGGCAGTCTGCCATGGCCCCTCCGATCGGTTCAGACCGTGGTGACACCGAGATCGGTCAAGCGCCGGGAGAAGTCCTCTTCGGCCTGGTGGAGCAGAAGAGAGAGCAGCCGCAGGTCGTTGTGACGGATCGTCAGCACCCGGCCGTTGAAATCCTGGCGCATCATCTGAATAGCACGGAGGAAATCCTCGAGGAGCTTGGCCTCGCGACCGGTCAGCGAATCGATCTTGTTGAGATCCACGGTGATCCCACCGCTCGGCACCGACGTGGTCGGCCGTGGTTCGCCGGCTTCTTCCTGCGGAAGCAGCTGGCCGGGGCCTACGTTGAAAAACGCCGCCAGGCGCTGCAGACGGGGCAGCGAAAGCGCCCGTTCGCCGCGCTCGTACGCGCCGAGCACCGACGCCTTGAACTCACGTCCGGAAATCTCCTCGACATCCTGGAGAGAAAGACCGCGCTGTTTCCGGATAGACCGGAGACGCGACCCGACCGCCTCGTTATAGCTCAAATCCCTTCCTTCCTCATTCCCCATTGTCCACCACCAATTCCCTCGCGTGCAAGACCATTCGGCCTATGGGGCAAAGCCATCCTATACGTCGGTCTTCCAGCGGAGTTGTCTTTCCTACCGGCTCAGGCGACCGCTCCGGTCAAGGAGGATCGCAGCGCCTACGACGGCGGCCGTCTCGACCCTGAGAACCCGCCGGCCCAAGCCGAGCCGATTGGCCCGGTGAGGCACCTCTCCTTCCGCGAACCCTGCCTCCGGACCGATTACCAGGATACCACCGTTCACCACTGAGGGTGGTGGATTTGTTTCGCGTTCCGCCACCCAGAGTGTGGATGATGATGGAAGATCTTCCATCTCCACCGGCCCATCGATGCGAACCGCCCATGCCCCCCGGCTCTGCTCGAGGGCGGCCCGGGCCCAGGCCTCCGCCTTGGCCGGTCTGGGCGGGCGACCCTCGCCGTGGCGAGTGCGCAGCCAGATGAGCCTGTCCACACCAAGCTCGGCAAGCTTCTCGACGAGGAATCGAGCCCGATTGGGCTTGCTGGGAGGGGCCACGGCCACCGCTACCTCGGGAGCCGGTTTGGCGACTCGAGCCTCAATCCCTCGCCGGATCGCGGCACCGGCGAGCTCTCCTTCGCCGGTGGTGCCCTCCCCATCGGTGTACGAAACCACCGCCCCGTCGGCCAGGCGAAGGACTCGACCGAGGTGGCGGCGATGTGCTTCGCTCAGTGCGATCTCATCGGACTCCCACGGGCCGCACAAGTAGAGATGGGGCACATGCCGCATGCCGGTCAGGAGCGGCGGCGACGGCGGCCCCGCGGTTGGGCCGGGCGCTCCGAACGAAGCTCCGAGAACCGCCGGATTGCGTCCTCCTCCTCGTTCGTGAGCTTCGCGGGGATCTCCACCCCGATCTCGATCATGAGGTCGCCGCGACCACGCCCGTTCAATCGTCCGAGCCCCCGCCGGGGAACCCGAACCAGAGCGCCCGGTTGGGTACCGGCCGGAATGTCCATCTTCATCGGTTCATCGTCTATCAGCGGTACGTCCACCTGAGTACCGAGGATCGCCTCGCCGACGCCGATGCTCAAGCGATGCCACAGGTCGAAGCCGTCCCGTTCGAATCTGGGATCTGACGCCACCGATATCTGTACGTACA
>SHLN01000063.1 GCA_004283105.1 Acidimicrobiia bacterium | reverse complement strand
GGCTCGGGGGCGGCATCGATGGGGTAGACGGAACGGTCGCCCGGCTCACCGGGACGGCTTCGCGACGCGGGGCATTCCTCGACACGATCTTCGATCGCATCGGAGAGGTGGCCATGTTTGCCGGCCTCGCCTGGTTCGTTTCCGATGACTCGCTGCTCGTGCTCCTCACCGTGATTGCCCTCGGCAACTCGATGCTCATCCCGTACGTGCGATCCAAAGCCGAGGCAGAAGGACTGGATGGCAAGGGGGGAATCATGGGGCGGGCCGAGCGGATCATTCTGTTCTGCGGGCTCATCATCCCGGTCGGCTGGGGCTGGTGGGGCGCGGAAGTGATGCTGTGGCCGATGGTGGTGTTGACCGGGCTCACCGTGGTGCAGCGGTACTGGAAGGCGTGGGTGGCGCTCGGGTGAGCCGTGCCAGGTACCTACCCGGCTATCTGCTCTACCGCGTGCTGTCGGGGATCTTCGGGCTGCTTCCCGAGCCGATCATGCGGCGCACCGGGGAGGGTCTCGGATGGCTGCTGTCGTTTGTGGCCGGCGAGCGCCGCCAAATGTCGGCTCGACATCTGAGGCGGGTAGCCGGTGAGGGCGCCGACGTCGATCGGCTTGCCCGCCAGGCCTTTGCTTCGTACGGGCGGTATTGGGCGGAGACGTTCTGGGTGCGTCCGCGTCGCCTCGCCGCTATGGCCGAGCACATCTCCATCGAGGGTGACGACATCGTCCGGGCACACCGGGACCAGGGCGGTCTGATCCTGGCCTTGCCGCACCTCGGCAACTGGGAGGCAGCCGGCATCGAGGCCATCAATCTGGGTCTCGATCTGGTGGCGGCGGCCGAGTCGCTTCCCAACCCGCTGATCAGTGACTGGTTCATCGCCCAACGGGCGGTGTTCGGCATCGACGTGGTGCTCGTCAAGGCAGGGGCGTCGACGGAGTTGCTCTCTCGATTGCAGGAGGGCAAGTCGCTGGCGCTTCCGTCGGATCGAGATCTCAAGGGACGGGGCGTGGCCGTGACCTTCTTCGGCGAGGAAACGACGCTCCCGGCCGGTCCGTTCGTGCTCGCCAAGCGAACCGGCTCTCCGGTGCTCCCCGTCGCGACCTACTTCCGCCGGGGACGGGGCCACCACTTCGTTGTTCGCCCACCGCTCGATGGGGAGGCGTCCGTAGGGGAGATGGCCCAGCAGTTGGCCGGTCACTTCGAGGACTTCATTCGGGCACACCCGACTCAATGGCATCTCCTGCAACCGTTGTGGCCATCGGACCGTGAGGAGCCGATGTGAGGATCGCAATCGTCTCTCCCTATGCCCTCGACCGTCCGGGCGGAGTGCAGGGCCAGGCCCGGTACCACGTGGAGTGGCTGCGGGCCGAAGACCAGGACGCCTGGCTGGTGGCACCCGGCACCTCGGGTGGTCCAGACGGCACCATCTATCTCGGCGGAACCACCGGCGTACGAACGAACCGATCGGTGGCCCCGATTCGGCTCGCCCCCGGGACTGCCGCCGCCGTGGGCGCGGCGGTGGCGGGCGCCGATGTCATCCACATTCATGAACCGTTCGTCCCGGCGGTTTCCCTTGGAGCACTCCGGACTCCCGGGATACCCAAGATCGGCACGTTTCACGCCGACCCGGGACGAGGAGTCCGGTTCCTCTACGGAGCGGCCCGCCGCCAGTGGCGCAAGCTGGCCGCCAACCTGGCGGTTCCGGTGGCGGTGAGCCCGGTCGCCGCGGCCGCGATCGAGCCGCTAGTCGGACCACCCCGCATCATTCCCAACACCATCGACACGCGCCAGTACAACCCGGCGGGGCCCAAGGATCCGGATCGTCTCGCCTTTCTCGGTCGCGATGAGCCGCGCAAGGGTCTCGACCTCCTCCTGGAGGCGTTCGCACAGCTCCGGCGCACCCGTCCGGCCGCCCAACTCGTGGTGATGGGCGCCATGCGCCCGGAGGTACCGGGCGTGCGGTTCCTCGGACCCGTCGACGATGCCACGAAGCAACGAGAACTGGCGGCTGCATCGGTATTTGTCGCTCCCAACACCGGTGGCGAGAGTTTTGGTCTTGTCGTTCTCGAGGCGCTGGCCTCGGGCTGTGCGGTGGTTGCGTCGGCGCTCCCGGCTTTTCATTTCGTTGCCGAGGAGGCGGCCCTGTATACGCCGGTCGGGGATGCAGCCGCTCTCGGTCGTGCCCTCGACACCCTCATGCGCGATCCGGATATCCGTGAGGAGTACCAGGGGCGTGCCCGCCTGCGGGTCGCGGCGTTCGACCGGGAGCGGGTGGTGGCCGACTACCTCAAGGTATACGCGGAGGCGGTCGAGAATAGGGGCGAGTAACCTCGCTCAACCTACTGTGAGAATTCGCGCCCTATCCCTCATTCTGTGCCTGGTGGCTGCATCCTGCAGCGGTGCTGCCGCGGCTCCTGACCCGGTGACCCTGACGACTCCTTCGGTGCTCGTCCCGGACTCGACGACGACCACGACCGTGCCGCCCACCACGACGACGACAACGGTCCCGGCAACCACGACGACGATCGATCCCGGTCCGCCTGCCCCGTTGACCGGTCTCACCGGCGATGTTTCGGACCAGCGAGTATTGATTGCCAAGCTCTCGAACGCCGCGAAAGGACGACCCCAGGCGGGCATCAACGAGGCCGATCTCGTCATGGAGATCCTTGTTGAGGGGGGCGTCGGACGATGGTTGGCGGTGTTTCAGACGACCTATCCGGCAACCGTAGGGCCGGTCCGCAGCTTGCGGGAGGTCGACCCGAGGCTCGTCGCTCCATTCGACGCCAGGGTTCTCAGCAGCGGAGGCCAGTGGTCGATCCGTGTGGCGCTTGGCGAGGTCGCCGTCGACGAGGGTGATGGCCGTATCGATGGCTATCGGCGCGAGAGCGGCCGCGAGTACGTCTACTCGCTCATGTACGACACGGAAAACCTTCCCGAGGTGGAATGGGACGGAGAGGTTGCACCAGTCCTCGACTTCGACATCAGCACGCCGGCCGGGGGCGACGATGCCACGGAGATCGAGGTTCGGATGTCCGCCAGGAACGACCTGACGTGGACGTTCGACCACGGTCGCTACTTCCGGGCCCAGGACGGTGAGGAGTCCCTCGATGCCGATGGGCTCCACATATCTGCAGACTCTGTCGTCGTCGTCTGGGTGGAGACGATCGACACCGGCCGGGTGGATGCAGCGGGCTCGGCCGTCCCCGACTACGAGGTGACCGGTTCGGGCGAGGCCATTGTGTTCCGTGACGGCAAGGCATTCACGGCCCGATGGCAACGACCGCAAGAGGCCGACTTCTTCAGCTTCGCCGACCTCAACGGCAACCAGATCCCACTCTCGCCAGGCCGCACCTGGCTGCATATCACGCCATTGAGCGGCAGGGTGAGTTGGAGCTAGGCGTCTCGCGAGACGGATAGTCCCAAGTCCCTCGTCCCTCGTCCCTGGTCCCTAGTTCCTGGTTCCTAGCCAGACCGTGACGTATCGAGGGTCGAGGGTCGAGGGTCCCTTTCGGGCGGGTCAAACGAGCAAGCCCCACTACACTTCGCGTCTATGGACAAAGGAACTGATCGGGTCAAGCGCGGCTTGGCGGAAATGCTCAAAGGTGGCGTCATCATGGACGTCGTGAACGCCGACCACGCTCGGATTGCCGAAGAGGCAGGCGCGGTGGCGGTCATGGCGCTGGAACGGGTGCCGGCGGATATTCGGGCCGACGGTGGCGTCGCCAGGATGTCGGACCCCACCATGATTGAAGAGATTCAGGCCGCCGTATCCATCCCGGTCATGGCCAAGGCCCGCATCGGGCACTTCGTCGAGGCGCAGGTCCTGCAATCCCTCGGAGTCGACTACGTCGACGAGAGCGAGGTGTTGACGCCGGCCGATGAAGAGCATCACATCGACAAATGGGCATTTGCCGTGCCGTTCGTGTGCGGTGCCCGCAATCTTGGTGAGGCCCTCCGTCGCATCGGCGAGGGCGCTGCCATGATTCGCACCAAGGGCGAGGCCGGCACCGGCGACGTCGTCGAAGCGGTCCGTCACTTCCGGACGATCAACGGGGAGATGCAGCGCCTCACCACGATGAAGCACGAGGAGCTCATGTCCACTGCGAGAGACCTCGGCGCACCATTCGATCTCGTCGAGGAGATCGCCGAAACCGGCAAGCTCCCGGTGGTCAACTTCGCCGCAGGCGGGATCGCGACGCCGGCTGATGCCGCCCTCATGATGCAGCTGGGTGTCGACGGCGTCTTCGTCGGCTCGGGCATCTTCAAGAGCGGAGATCCCGCCAGCCGCGCCAAGGCCATCGTCGAGGCCACGACGTACTACGAGGACCCGTCGATCATTGCCAAGGTGTCTCGCAATCTCGGCGAGCCCATGGTCGGCATCGGCGTTACCGAGCTGGAAGAAGGCGAACGGCTGGCCGGCCGGGGTTGGTAGTCGATGCCGGTCGGCATTCTCGCCCTGCAGGGTGATTTCCGGGAGCACGCGCAGCTCCTCAATGGCATGGGTGTCGAGACGAGGCTGGTGCGCAAGCCCGGGGAGCTGGATTCGATCGATGGGCTCGTCATCCCGGGCGGGGAGTCGACCACGATCGGCAAGCTGGCAGACCGCTATGGCCTTCTCGAACCCCTCCGCCGCGTCGTCCGCTCCGGGGTGCCGACGCTCGGCACCTGTGCCGGATTGATCTTCCTCGCAGCCGGAACCACGGGTCCGGCCCAGATTCATCTCGGGGTACTGGATGTCGTCGTCGAGCGCAATGCGTTCGGCCGCCAGGTCGACTCCTTCGAGGCGGAACTGGACGTCACCGGTCTCGTCGACCCGCTCCATGCTGTCTTCATCCGGGCGCCGGTCATCGACAAGGCCGGAGCCGATGTCGAGATACTCGCCACGGTAGAGAATGATCCTGTCATGGTCCGGCAGGGGAATATCATCGCCACTTCATTCCATCCCGAGTTGACGGGTGAGACTCGGGTCCACACACTCATGCTGAACCAGGAGGGCTGATGTCGGGTCATTCGAAGTGGCATTCGATCAAGCACAAGAAGGCCGCCAAGGACTCCAAGCGCGGCAAGCTGTTCGGCAAGCTCGTCAAGGCCATCGAGATCACCGCCCGGGAAGGTGGGGGAGACCCCGCCGGGAACGCATCTCTCGCCACCGCCATCCAGAAGGCGAAGGACGCCAGTGTCCCGGCCGACAACATCGAGCGGGCCATCAAGCGCGGCACCGGCGACCTCGAGGGCGTCACCTATGAGGAGCTCTGGTACGAGGGATATGCCCCCGGCGGTGTTGCCCTCTACGTCCAGTGTCTTACCGACAATCGGAACCGGGCGGCCTCGGACGTCCGCTCCATGTTCTCCCGGAACGGCGGCAGCCTCGGCGAGCCCGGATCCGTGGCGTACTTGTTCGACCAGAAGGGCTACCTGCTCGTGACAGGGTCGGAGGACGATGTCATGCTGGCGGCGCTCGAAGGCGGTGCCGACGACGCGACGGCCTCGGGAGAGCAGTGGGAGATCGTGACCGCCCCGGGCGATCTCCCCGCCGTTCGGGCCGCGCTCGAAGAGGCCGGTATCACCATCGACAGCGCCGACGTGACCCAGCTCCCGTCGGTGACGGTTCCCGTCGACACATCGACGGCTCCCAAAGTGCTTCGCCTGGTCGATGCGCTAGACGACCTCGACGACGTCCAGGCCGTCTACGCCAACTTCGACATCTCGGACGAGGTGATGGCGGAGGTTCTCTGACCCAAGGGGTCACCAGTCACCGGTCGCCGGTCACCGGCCAGAACCCTGGGAACCTCATTCCCGGCATCCGGCGTCGGAATTGGGACTACTGAAATCAAGGAGACGTAAGACGATGATCAAGCGCGTACGGCTTGTGGCGGTTGTGGGCCTGCTGGCCCTCGTATTCGCTGCGTGTGGCAGTGACGAGACGACAAATGAGCTACCGGGTGATGCCGGGGCCGGCGGGGATGGGAGCGGTCTCGTAGCCGACCTTCCGGTCGACTCGTCCGGGGGAGGCGACGGCGATGTTGCCGGGACCTGCCTCGCCGGAGAGCCGGTCTGTGAGGACACATTCCCCGATTCGGGTGAGCCGCCGGTGCCGCCGCCTCCCGGTCTGGCGATCACCTCGGTTGTCGACACTCCCATCGACGGCGGGTTCGTCATCAGCGGCTTCTACTTCGACGACGGAACCGGTGCCCGGCTGTGCGAAGCTCTTGCCGAGTCGTTCCCGCCCCAGTGTGGTGGAGCGTCAATACCGTTCGACAACACCGCCGGCGCCGACCTCGGAGTCCTCTCCATCGAGCAGGGCGTCACCTGGTCCGACCAGCCCGTTCTCGTAGAGGGCGAAGTAATCGACGGAGTGTTTGTGGCGGTTGGCTAGCAGTCGTGGGCAAGAGCACAGGAACGCGCTTTCAGCCCACCCCCAGCCCCTCCCACCGTCGGTGGGAGGGGTGCCAGAACGCTCTCATGCGGACGGTGAGATCCAGCAAGACTTGTCGGCGGGGAGAGCTGTTGACCGTTGACAGTCGATCGTTGACCAAATCGGCCGCTACGCGGCCGATTTGCCTTTCGAATAGTCCAGTTTGCGCCGCTCGGTCATCGTCAGGGCACTCTCGAACGGCTCGAGCAGCTCGACGTACATCGCGTAGTCGCCGTCCGCGAACGCGGAATGGGCGCGGTCGCGGGTTCGGTTGAGTCGGGCGGGGGTTCGGGCACCCTGCGCACCCAACTGGTCGATGATGTTCTGGTCGGCAGACTGGATCTCGTTGAAGTTGCCGCGGAGTCCCTGGGCGAGCCGGCGGGCGTGTCGGGCGAGGGCGGTGGACGTAGCGACGCCGGAGTCGTCGGTGGGCTCGTGGGCAATGCCGAGCGCGTCCAGCCAACTCGCCAGCGGGTGATACCCGCTCCCATTTGCTCCGATCTCGAGGTCGAGGTGGTATCCGCGTTCCCCGTAGCTGAGCCGGATCGGCGGGCCGGCCCCGGTGTACTCGACCACTGCCAGGAACGGATAGCGAACCTCGTCGGCCGCTACCGGTGTCCGTCCAGTCGCTTCGAGGGCGAAGGTGGCGAGCTCACTCGGCCGGAGCCCATGGTCGGGTCCGAGGAACGCAAAGGCATCCCTGGCCACGATCCCGAACGCTTCCAATAGCTCTTGCTCATTCGGGGGTTCGAGTCGCCCGCACTCTTCGGTACACATATTCCTATTGACTTCGTCAATGCCGTTGGAGGCTTGAGGGCAATTCCCGGCGTCGCTATCCCAGCTCTATGAGGGCGGCCGGGTAGGCGACGTTCCCTTCGTCGGTCGCTGTGGTGCAGAAGGCCCCCCAGTGTCCGGCATCGAGGGTGACCACGACGGATCGAATCCCCGGAGGACCTGCCATCCCTTGCGAGCGGAACAGATCGAGGTGGTCGGGTACGTCATTCGCCGACGCTGCAACGGAGCGTTGCTGGAGGTCTTCGAACGTCAGAGTTTCGTCGAGTACCGGGATGAAGCCGGTGAAGGCGTCCCCCTCGGAGGTGTTGGTCACGACAAGCGCGAAGGGCTCGTCAAGCGTGATTGCCTCCAGGCCGGCGAAATCGCAGGTCTCGCCGTCGAAGGTCACGATGACCTCCGTTGCCGGCAGAGGCTCCTCCGGCATGTCGATCACCGGGCCGGTAGCGATTGGTATCTCGGTTGTGGGGTCTGCCAGGGTGGCGGTGGCGGCGGTAATGGCTGCCTGATGCTGATCCAGGAATCCACCCGAGGCTGCCAATCCGACACCACCTTCGGCCACACCAAGGACCCGGGTTCCTGGTTCTAGCTCGCCATCGACGAAGTCGGAGATGGCACGGTGCACAGCCTCATCGACCCGCTTCACCATCGAGGTGAGCACGTGGGGCCGCTGGCGATCTTCGGTGAGGAGGTACTGATCGACGTCGGCGCCGATGTACCAGCGATGGGTTCCGTCCAGATCGGTCCGTTCGGCGATGGCGTCGAGTACACCCCACCCGGTGATCCCGGCTGCGGCAAACACAACGTCGGCGCCCTGATCCATGAGGAAGTGTCCGGCCTGGGCCCCGATGTCTGCCCGTGCGAACGGGGTGGTTACCGTCGCCGGGGGATAGGTGGCGAGGACGGTGACGGTCGGATCGGTGGCGCGCACTCCTGCCTCGAACCCGGCCCGGAACTCGTTGATGATGGGAATGTTCATGCCGCCGAGGAATCCGACGGTGCCGGTACGGGTTTCGAGGGCCGCCGCCACGCCTGCGAGGTAGGAGCCTTCGTTCTGAGCAAACAGGTAGGAGGTCACGTTCGGTCCGTCCACCACCATGTCGATTTGGACAAAGGAGGTGTCGGGATAATCCGCTGAGGCCTCGGCGATCCCGCCGTGGAGGATCCCTCCGCTGATGATGAGGTCGAACCCGGCTGCCGCGGCGCTCTCAATCTCGTCGGTGGAGTCGGCGATGGGAATGATCTCTTCGGCCTGGAACGTGAGTTCCCGGAGGGCGCGATCCCACCCGGAGGCTTCGAGATCGCCGAACGCCTGATCTCCCCGGCCGGCATATACCAGTGCTACGCGAGGGCCTTCGCCTCCGCTCAGGATGAGCGCAGCGAGGCCGCCCGCCAATCCTGCGACGATGAGTATGGCGAGGCCGATGAGGCCGAGGCGTGCCCGACGAGTGAGGCGGCGGGTGTGGGCCGCGGCCGTGGCGGCTTCTTCCTGCTGGAGGAGGCGGCGGCGGCGGGCCTCTTCGAGGTAGCGGTGTTCGGGTTCGGTGAGGCCCAAATCGGTCGCGGCCACCCAAAGCTCGAGTTCCGCCAGTTGTGCGCCCGCCGGGAGATAGTCGGCGTCGTGGCCGGCCTCGCTCCACGCCGACACCGCAGCAGCTAGGGACGCCTGCTTGCGCAGGTCGGCTCGGTTGTCGTCGATCCAGTGGCGGAAGCGTCCCCAGGTGTCGAGGAGGGCTTCGTGTGCGATTTCGACCGTTGGCGTCCCGTCCGGTGATCGGTCAAAGGACAGCAGTCGGAGTGCTCCAAACGTGTTGAGGGACGAGTGCAGGTCGGCTCCGTCGATGGGGAGCAACGACAACTCCCGGACCGGCACTTGCCTGCGCGCGGCTTCGGCCTCGGGTCCGATCCGGACCATTCGCAGCATCACCTGGCGGATGCCCGTTTGCTGGCTGGGGGTGAGGGTGGCGAAGGCGGCTTCTGCCCGTCCCACCAGTGCACCTTCGAGGCCGCCGAGGCCCTGGTAGTCCTCGAGGGTCAGAGTGGTGCTCGAACGTCGATCAAAGAGGTCGGTGAGGGTGTATTGGAAGAGGGGAAGGGCTCCTGACCGGCCTGCCACGTCTGCTACGAGGGCGGCGATGAGCTGGGGCTCGGCTGCGACTCCGGAGCGCTGGGCGGGGCCGGCCGCCGCCTCGCCCAGCTCGGAGGGGGTGAGCGGCATTACCGACACAACGGACTCAGCAAACGGGGGCCCGAATCCCTCGTAGAGGAGCGGCCGGTCGTAGAAGTCGCCCCGCAAGGTGATAACCAGTCGAAGTGAGGCTCCGGGTGCCGCCAGTGATTCGCTGAGAATGTCGAGAAACGTCTGCCGTGTCAGCTCGTTGTCGACGAGGGTGAACAGCTCCTCGAATTGATCGACGACGAGGAGCAAGTCAACCCCGGAGGCGCGGCAGGTTTGAATGGCGGCCGTGAGGGAGCGAGGCTCGCTCCCGGGAGGCACGTCCACGTCGGGAGGGACAGCCGCCCGGAGGGCAGCCACTGCCTCGGCAATGGGCTGGGAGCCGGGGGTCATCACGGCGATCGCCCACTCGGACGCGCCCGGCACCTCGTTCTCCCGCAGCGCGGGTATCAGGCCGGCCCGAACCGCGCTTGATTTGCCTGAGCCGCTTGGTCCCACGAGGGAGAGGAACCGGGATCCGTCGCGGAGTCGTGAAGTGAGCTGCGCGAGCAGCGCCGTGCGCCCGAAGAAGTCGGCGGCATCGTCTTCGCCAAAGGGACGGAGTCCTTTGTAGGGGTTGCGAGAGCCGGGCGAGGGCGGTTGTTGGCCGAGTGAGGGGTCCTGGATGAGGATCCGGTCTTCGAGCTGTTGAAGGTGGGGTGAGGGTTCGACCCCGAGCTCGTCGCCGAGCCGGTGCCGAAGACGCTGGTAGGTGCCAAGTGCGTCGGCTGCCCGCCCGTTGCGATACAGCGCCTGCATGAGTAGTCCGGTAGCACTCTCCCGCAGCGGGTGGGCCTCGACGAGCGCCTCGATGCGAGTGAGAGCGGCAACCGCCCGGCCGGTGGCGAGTTCGGATTCGGTGAGGAGTTCTTGGGCGGCGAGGTGCTCGTCATCGAGGCGGCGGATGGTGCTCTGAGCAAACTCGTCGTACCGGAACTCGGACAACGCGGGTCCGTGCCACAGCCCGAGAGCGGCCCGGGCTCGCTCGGCTGCCTCGTTCGGGCGTCCCTCCTGCAGATCGAGAGCGGCCTCGGAAACCAACCGCTCGAACTCGTCGACGTCGACGTCGTCTTCGTCGATCTCGAGCACATAGCCCGGTTCCCGGGTGACGATGAGCTCCTTCGAGGCCAACGGACGAAGGGCTTTACGCAATTCGGACACGTAGATCTGGATCGAGTGAGCGGCGGTACGGGGAGCATCCTCGCCCCAGACCCACTCGATCAGCTCATCGGTGCCTACCACTCGATTGGTATTGAGGAGCAAGCCGGCAAGCACGACCCGCTGCTTGTGGCCCCCGAGATTGGCTTCGGCGTCGCCGTGTGAAACGCGCAACGGACCGAGCAGCTGAAAATGCATCGTGCACCCCTCCCTGAGCTTGCCACCACAATGCCCGTAGCCCGCAGCGCCTTCTAGGGTCCATCTCCCCAAAATCGAAGAAGCCCGTCCACGGGGGACGGGCTTCTTTCGTTCGGCCGTCGATCACCGGAGTGCCTCCGCCTGTCCCTGGTAACGGTCGGCGGCCGCTTGCAGGGCCGGTGGCAGGCTCGTGTAGAACTCGGCCAACCCGGTGAGACGTGCCGCCTGTGCGGCCGTCGCCTGGGTGAACGAGTTGGCCTGGGCGGTCAGCCGGGCTCCTGCCGCGATTTGCCCCTGGGGAAGGATGCTGTAGTCGGCATAGGCCTCAGCCATCGCCGTCCAGCGGGCGGCCTCTGCCACCGCAGCCGGGGAAGCGGCCGGGTACTCGCTGGCAACGAGGGCCTCCCAGCGCAGGGATTGGGCCTGCACCGGCGGGGTCGAGACATCTGATCCACCAGAGACGGCAACTGCGACTGCAACGATGATGGCAGCCGCCACTGCCGCAGCTCCGAACTCCAGCAGGTGCCGAAGCCGGAGGTTGGCGGTGACTACCGGTTGGGCGGTTGTCCGGTCAAGTGCGTGATTCGTCATGGCTCCTCCTTCGAGAGTTCTCTTGACGTCTGTCGCCAACCGTCTCACGCGGGCCTCGATCGCCCCTCAATCCGGCTCTAGAAC
>SHLN01000062.1 GCA_004283105.1 Acidimicrobiia bacterium | reverse complement strand
GCGCGACGGTGTCCATCGGCGTTCCTCTGAGGAGAACTGCCGACTGTCAACTAGGAACGAGGAACTAGGAACGAGGAACTAGGAACTTCCTATTCCTCCAGATCGTCCTTGCCGCTGAAGATCGATCTGATGCTGCGCCAGGTGCGTTGCACCCAGCCTTCGATGCCGAGCTCGACCTCCTGGAGCTTCACCTCTACCTGGCGCTCCATTCGTTGCACCTTGCGCGATCGCAGGACCTCGGGAGCGAGCAGCGACCATTCGACAGCCCGGAGGGACGCAAACATGAGCGCGCCGGTGATGGACGCCACGCCCACCGCAGAGGTGAGAACGATCATGGGTGGGAAGTCGAGGGCGAAGAATTCCCGGCTGGCCGGGAGAAGGAACACGAGCGCGAGCACCCCTCCCATCGACAGGATGAGCGTCCGCCGGGCCGGGTTGAAGGGCCGCGAAATGATGGCGAGGATGAACAGGCCGACGAGAACGAGGACGAGGGTGGCGGTGGTGCGTGCCTCATCGAGGTCGACGTCGATCTGATCGCGGGCCAGCCAGTAGGCACCGAACGTGGCCGCTGCCGCCAGCAGACCGGCCGGGAAGGAGAAGCGCACTACCCGCCGTACGAATCCCGGCACGGCCCGCCGCGCCGAAGGAGCGAGTGCCAGGAAGAACGAGGGGGCGCCGATCGTCAGAGTCCCGATCAAGGTGAGGTGGCGAGGCAAGAACGGGAACTGCCAGCCCACTACCCCGATGACCAGTGCGAGCAAGAAGGCGTAGACGGTCTTTGTCAGGTAGAGGTTGGCGACCCGTTCGATGTTGGCGATGACCCGGCGGCCTTCCGCCACGACCTGTGGCACCGTGCCGAACGAAGAATCCAGCAGGACGAGCTGGGCGACCGAGCGAGAGGCCCCGCTGCCAGATCCCATTGCGATGCCGATGTCTGCACTCTTGAGCGCCAGCACGTCGTTCACACCGTCGCCGGTCATTGCAACCACGTGGCCGCGTGATTTGAGTGCTTCGACCATTGCCTGCTTCTGCTGGGGTGTGACCCGGCCGAACACGTTGCGGGACTCCATGATGTCGGCCAGCGAGCCGGCATCGGCGGGGAGGGAACGAGCGTCGACAGGGTCGCCCTGGGGAGGCACCCCTACTTGCTCGGCGATGCGGCCGACGGTTTGCGGGTGGTCTCCGCTGATGACTTTGACGGCCACGTCCTGGGCGGCGAAGAAGGCGAGGATCTCAGGGGCCTCCGGCTTGATCTGATCGGCGAGCAGGACGAAGGCAACCGGCTCCAGGCTGGCCGGCAGCGTGTCACCCGCCAGGGCGTGTGGGCTCCGGGCCAGCAGTACCACCCGGCTCCCTTCCAATGCCAGCAGCTCAGCCCGTCGCGTCACCTCGGAGTCGCCACCGGCCAACACAACCTCGGGCGCTCCCAGAATGAAGGATCCGTGCCCGGCGAATGTGGCGCCGCTCCACTTGCGGGCAGATGAGAAGGGCACCGAGGCCGTGGCCGTCCAGCCGTCCGGCGGAGCGAAGGCGGCTCCGACGGCCGCCAGCGTGGCGTTCGGGTTCGGGTCGGCCAGCGCCAGCGCTCCGAGCGGGGCTCCGTAGTCCTCACCGGTAATGGGCTGGACGCTGTCCACGGCCAGTTTTCCCTGCGTGAGCGTCCCGGTCTTGTCCAGGCACACCACGTCGACCCGGGCGAGGCCCTCAATAGCGGGGAGCTCCTGGACCAGTACCTGGCGGCGTCCGAGTCGAACCACTCCGACCGCGAACGCAACACTTGTCACCAGCACGAGTCCTTGCGGCACCATCGCCACCGTGCCCGCCACCGCCCCCCGCAGCGCTTCCTTGAATGAGTCGTTGGCATTGAGCTGGCTCCACACGAGCAGGCCGGCGGTGGGGATCACGAGCCAGGACACGAGCTTGAGCATCAAGTCGATGCCCGAGCGGAGCTCGGACCGGACGAGGGTGAACTGCTTCGCCTGGGAGGCCAGCTGGACGGCGTAGGCATCCTTGCCCACCTTGGTGGCCATGAATCGTCCCCCGCCCGCGCTCACGAAGGACCCGGACAGCACCTGGTCGCCGGGGAGTTTTTCGATCGCGTCGGACTCGCCGGTGAGCAAGGATTCGTCGACTTCGAGGTTGGAGGCGGTGAGGATCTGACCATCGACGACGATCTGGTCACCGGGGCCGATCTCCATCACATCCTGCAGCACCACCGACTTGACGGCGATCTCCCGGCTCTTCCCACCTCTGACGACGCGAGCTTTCGGAGCCGCCAGGAGGGCGAGGCGGTCGAGGGTGCGCTTGGCCTTGAGCTCCTGGTAGATCCCGATGATCGTGTTGATGATCATTACCCCTGCGAACAACGCGTCCTGGATCGGCGCTACCAACAGGATGACGACGAGCAGGGCAGCGATCAGCAGGTTGAACCGGGTGACGACATTCGAGAGCACGATCTCCCGGACGGTTCGGCTCGGCCCCTCCGGGACATCGTTGGTCTGACCCTGCGCTACCCGGTCCCTCACCTGTCGCTTGGACAGGCCGGTTTGGGCGTAGTGGGCCGCGTCCGGTTTGGTGGTCGTCACGGCCTCAAATTACCCGTCCGAATGGATAGGCGGGCATTTAAATGCGGCGCCATGTGACCGAGGCTACGGCGACCAGGTGGAGAACCGGCCCGGTCCGATGAGCTCGGCCGGAGTATCTGCAGCAATTGTCTGAACCCAGATGCCCTCGCCCCGTCCCTCGATCGTTCCGGCGAACGTGAAGGAGCCCGCATCCGGCGACAGGAACGTGAGGCTGTTCGCATATTGGCCAAAGAACGGAAGATATTGCTGCACGAAGGTCCGGGAGGGAGTGAATCGTTCGAAGGCAATTGAGGTAGCGCCGTCCCAGGTGTTCCACCGCAGTCCGAACTCGTCGGCAGCCGCATCCGGTGTGAGGTAGAGAAGCTGCGAACCGTCCGAGCTCCAGAAGAAGGCAGCGGCCAGTTCGGCGATTTCGATTGCGCCGGTCGGCGTGTCGACGATGAGCGGTCCGAGGGCGAACGGATTAGCACCCGGATCGATGGTGATATGGGCCACCCGGTCTTCGTCCGGGCTGAGACCGAGCGCGACTCCGTCGCCGAAGTCGGTGGCGTCGCGGCGTGCCCGTTCGTCCTCGTCGAAGAGCCGCAAGATCTGTCGCCGTCCCTCGCGAACCGGGAACAGCTGAGTGCTCCCCACCCAGCTCGGGGCCGAGAAGCTTCCCGGTATCTGGGAGAGCGGCTGCTTGGATCCATCGAGAGCTAGGTAGTACAGCTCGCTATTGGCGGCGTGAACGAGCAGCCGGTCGGATTGGGGGGCCCAGGCGAAGTAGTAGGGCTGTCCGCTGTCGGCTCGCTCGGCCACATTCGTCGTGGTGTCGATGAGGCCGAATCCCTGGCGACCATTGACGAGGTCATTTCCGAGGAAGGCCAGTTGGCTGCCGTCGGGTGACCAGTACAGATAGAAAGGGGAGAACGGGGTCGTGACGACCACAGCGTCCCCGCCGGCGACGGTGGCGATGTGGACCGAGCCCGGCGAGGCCTGCTGGGCCGAGAGGCCGACCCTCGCGAATCCACCCGACGCCTGAATCCCGGTGACGGGAGCACTGTTTTCGACGTAGGCGAGGCGGGTCCCATCGGGTGACCAGGTGGGCTGCGAGTACAACCGTTGCGGTCCGGCGTTGGCGGTGACCGGGGCAACGACGGCGGTCACCGGGTCGTAGGTCATGATGTTGCCGTCTTCTCCCACGATGGCGATCAGTGAGGTCGCAGGCGGATCCGACAGCTCCGGCACGGCATCGCCGGATCCTCCTGAACACGCGGCCAGGGCGAGGGCGCCGATGACGATGAGGGTTTTCACCGGATCAGCCTGGCACGCGGTGGTTCCTACCGGGCAAGCAACTCGTCGGCGCAGGCCCGGGCGTCGACTTCGTACCGGATGGAGCGATACGCCTCGTCGTGCGAGCGGCCGCGCATGCGTTCCCGGAGGTAGTCCCCGACGTAGCGGGCGGCGAAGCGGAGGTAGCCGTCCTCCCTCCACTGGCTGACGTGGACGAGCTCATGAACGACGAGCTTGGTGAGATCTTCCCGCGGCCGCAGATAGGTATGGGAGTGGACGTAGACCACGTAGGGGAGAGCGATCGCGGCAACCCGGCGGAGGACGAGCCGCTCGAACCACGGGCGAGCCTCCCGGATGAGGAGTCGCTCCGGATCGACCCCGGGAGCTATCCGGGCGAACGCGTCGAGGTCGAGTCCACCCGCCTCGAGCGCCTCGATGGCCGGGAAATTGTGCCGCATATGGAGTGGTCGGCTCATGCAGAGCAAATGTAGCGGTAGTTAGGCTGGCCGCCATGCACGTGCGAATCATCGAAGAGTCGGAGATGGACGGCTTCATCGCCGTCATGGAGCACGCGTTCGGCTTCGAGCTCAAACCCGAGAGTCGGGACCATTTCATCAAAGAGTTCGAGCTCGAACGTCTCATCGCAGCCTTTGACGGCGACGACGTGGTGGGGACCGGTGGCGCGTTCACATTTGACCTCACGGTCCCCGGTGGAACGGTCGGTTGTGGCGGGACAACGGTGATAGCCGTTCTCCCGACCCATCGACGTCGCGGCGTTCTGACCGACATGATGCGGTTTCACCTCGACGAGGTCGCCGGCCGGGGCGAGCCGGTGGCGGCGTTGTGGGCGTCGGAGACACCGATCTACGGCCGGTTCGGTTACGGGGTGGCCAGCCAATTCCTCCGCACGAAGCTGGACAAGAACCGGATCTCGTTTCCCCGGCCCCCGCTTGGCTCCGGCGTCATCCGCATCCTCGACGTAGAGGGAGCCCGTGAGGTCCTGCCCGACCTCTACGAGAAGATCCGGCCAGAACGGCCGGGGTTTCTGACCCGTCCTGAACGTCGCTGGGAAGGCGTGCACTTCCATGACCCGCCTGAGTGGCGAGACGGCGGCACCCCGAAGCGGTTCGCCGTCTACGAAGAGGAGGGCGAGGCGCTCGGCTGGGTGATGTACCGCCAGCACGAGAAATGGGAGGGAGGGCTGCCGGCGAATCGGGTCGACACAGGCCCGATGCACGCACTTACGCCGGCGGCTGAGGAAGGGCTCTGGCGATACCTGCTGAGCCTGGACCTCGTCGCCAAGGTGGAATCGTGGAACACGGACCCGAACTCGGTGCTGCCCGGAGCGGTTGCCGACTCCCGGCGGGTAGAGCGGACCATCTCCGATGGGATCTGGGTGCGGATTCTCGACGTTCCGGCCGCACTCTCCGCCCGCCGGTATCAGATAGACGGCCGGTTGGTGTTCGAGGTGTTCGATCCGTTTCGGGGGAGTGCTGCCGGGACCTTTGCCCTGGAAGGCGGCCCGGACGGTGCGACGTGCGAGCCGGTGACTTCAGAACCTGATATTCGCCTCGACGTGCGTGAGCTCGGATCGACCTATCTCGGCGGGTTCTCCTTCTCCGAGCTCTCCCGGGCGGGGTTGGTCGAGGGGACGACCGAGTCGCTGCGCACCGCCGACCTCATGTTCGGCTGGCCTCTTGCCCCCTGGTGTCCGGAAGTCTTTTAGGAGTGCGGTGCGCTGAGAGCTGTGAGCCAGAACACCGAGCCGACCGCGAACCGTCCACCGCCGACCGTCCTTGGGTTTTGGGTCTGAGTGCTGGTGACTGGTGACCGGTGACCGGTCACCGATTAGTACCAGATCACCGCGATGAGCCCGACCACGAAGCAGTAGAGGGCGAACGGCTGTAGGCCGAATCTCGTGAGGGCCTTGATGAGGATGGCGATGGCGAAGTAGCCGGAGACTGCCGCCACGATGACCCCGACGAGGAGGTCCCACTCGAGGCCGCCTTCGCCGGCCAGATCGAGCATCTGCTTGGCGCCGCCACCGAGAATGACCGGTATGGCGAGCAGGAACGAGAAACGGGCCGACTCTTCCTTCGTGAAGCTCCGCCCGAGGGAGGCGGTGATGGTCATACCGGAGCGAGATACGCCGGGCACGAGAGCCATCGCCTGGGCGGTCCCGACTACGAGGGCGTCCGGTACACCGGCGTCCTCCAGCTTCTTCGTCAGGCGGTGGAAGAGTCCGCTGGCCAGCAGGACGATGCCGGTGAAGATGAGCGCCAGGCCGACCCGGGTTGGGCTGTCGAACAGCTCATCGAGGGTCGATTCGAGCAAGAGCCCGGCTACCACCGCCGGAATCGTGCCGATCACGAGGAGTTTGACGATGTGCCAGGCCCGGGGATCGCGGTCGGGACGGAGCAACCAGGCAACGTCGCGTCGGAAGTACCAGATGACGGCGGCGAGTGTCCCGAGGTGGAGTACGGCGGTCGTCGCCAGGTCGGGCGCCTCCTTGTCGAGGAAGGCGGGAATGAGGACGAGGTGGCCACTCGAGGAGATCGGGAGGAACTCCGTGAGGCCCTGAACGAGGCCCCACAGGGCTGAATCGAGCACCCAAACACAATACCGAGTTTCCCCACACCCGCGATGCTGCCCGCTGCCCGCTGCCCGCTGCCCGCTGCCCGCTGCCCGCGTCCCGCTTCTCGCTTCTCCCGGTGGGCGGTGGGCGGTTTGCTCCCAGCCCCCTTCCCTTGCGGTATCGGATCACATAGGTTGGCGGCCATGTTCTGGTTTGGGCGTCCGCCCTATCTCCGGTGGGTGGCAGCCGCGACGCTTGTGGTGGGGGCGGCGATGATTGAGTTCTGGCCTACGGACGAGGCTGCCTATCCGTTCACCTCGACGGCGGTTGAGGCCGGTGAGCCCGTTCGGGTGGAGTGGCGCATGCTGCCCGCCGGTACCTATCCCCGTGTCTCACTGGACGGAAAGGTGGCCGGCCACGCGATGCCGGCGGGGGAGCCGATTGCCGCCTCCGACCTGCAGGTTCCGATCGACATCCCCGATGGATGGTGGGCGCTGGCGCTCGAGGCTCCGTTTCCGCTCTACCCCGGCGCCGCGACCCGCCTCGTGCTCGGCGAAGGCGGTGATGTCCCCGGAATCGTGATCGCATCCGGGGACGGCAACTCATTCGGCACCCCCACCGCCCTCATCGCCGTCCCCGGCGAACACGCCAGTGCAGTAGCCATGGCCGCATCGGCGCGCCAGATAGTGGTCTTGGTGGCGCCGTAAAGCAGCCCGTTGCCCGTTCCCCGTTGCCCGTTGCCCGTTGCCGGGGTGGGTGGTGCCCACCAACTGCGCGGCGACGAGACCTCGTGACGGCGCACTGCAACGGGGCGCTATGGCGTCCAGCAACGCCGTCCCACGCCAAGCGCAAGGGCCTGTTCTTCTCATGTAGAGGTGGCCGCAGAGTTGCCGCCACCTTCAGGCGAGGGGCAGGTGCCCGTCTATCGCCGCTGGTGGTGGCGTTGCTGGGAACTGGTCTTGTTTCGTTGCAGTCTCTGATGCCCGGTGTTTCGTCGCCGCGCCGTTGTTGGGAACTTCCCTCCCCGTACCCCTCCCGTAAACGGGAGGGGAAGAGAAAGGAGGGAGGGGAGAGGAGAGTGGGCGTTGCTCAACCGGGTAGGCAAAGCTCTGGCCGCTTACCCTGCCGCGGCCATTCCCGTTGCGCACTGGCATTCCCGGGCCGTCTGGGCGGCGGCGGGGATGAGGTGAGCGAGCGCTCCGCGCAGCGTTTCGAGGGTGGCGTTGAAGGTTTCGAGGACGGCGGCGTGGCTGACCGGCTCGATTTCGCCTTCGACACCCGTGTCGTAGTCGGTGATCACCGAGATGTTCACGTAGCAAAGCTCCAGCTCGCGGATGAGCTGGGCTTCCGGCGCCTGTGTCATGTTGATGATCTCCCAGCCTGAGGAGGCGAAGTCCCGGCTCTCGGCCCGGGTTGAGAATCGCGGTCCCTGAATAACGACCACGGTGCCTCCGTCATGGGTCTCGGCGCCGGCTGCCCGACAGGCATCGACCGCCAGCGGCCGAAGTTCTGAGCAATACGGGTCGGCAAAACCCAGATGGCGCGTCTCTGGTCCATCGAAGAACGTGTGATCCCGTCCCCAGGTGCGATCGACGAGCTGGTCGGCAACGAGAAGATGGCCGGGCGCGATCGGCATCTGGAGGCTTCCGACGGCACATGGGCCGATGACCCTATCTACGCCGAGCTCCTTCATTGCCCAGGCGTTGGCCCGGAACGGAACCCGGTGGGCCGGGAATTGGTGATCCGAACCGTGGCGGGGAAGGAACGCGACCTCGACCCCCTCGAAGGTCCCGACCGCGAACTCGGCCGACGGAGCGCCGTACGGCGTCTCGACCGCAACGGACTGAGGGCCATCGAGAAAGTCGTAGAACCCCGAGCCACCGAATACACCAATCATGATTTCCTTTCGTGCAGCAGGAAATGGTAGTCGTTGTATTGTGATGATTGGTGGTGGTGGCTGGCCAACCACCGGTAGAAATCCGGGGTCGAAAGGGCGAGCAGTGGAAGTAGAAGTCGCAGTCATTCCGGCCGCGGGTCGGGGCACACGGATGCGCCCTGCCACGCGAGCTCTTCCCAAGGCGATGTTGCCGATCGTCGACCGCCCCGCCATTCAGTGGGTGGTTGAGGAGGCGGCTCGCGCCGGTGCCAGGGAGATCTTTGTGATTGTCGATCCGGGGGTGGGCGTCCTCATCGAGCGCCACTTCAACTCGCAGGAAGAGGGTCCGCTCGCCGGTCTCGAGCACGTCAACGTGCACCCGATCGTGCAGGATGTTCCCCGGGGCCTGGGCGATGCCGTTCGCACCGCCGCAACGGCGGTCGGGAACCAGCCGTTCTTCACCCTCCTCGTCGACAATCTCGTCTTCCCGGACGGCGATGTTCTTCCCGGCATGGCAGCCGCCGCCGAAGCCGGATCGGTCGTCTGTCTCCGTGAATTGGGGACCGAGTTCCTCGCTCGCTACGGATTCATCGTTCCCGGTGAGTGGAGAAACGAGCAGGTGGTTGAAGTCCTCGGCGCCATAGAGAAGCCCGGGGTCGAGGCGGCCCCCTCGAAGCTCGGACTCATCGGCCGGTACCTTTTCACCGGCAAGATCTTCGAAGCCCTCGATCACGTCGAGCCCGGTGTCGGCGGTGAGATTCAGCTGACCGATGCCATCCATACCGTTGGCGAGGCCGGCAACTGCCTCGGGTACGTTGCCGCCGACGACCTGCTCGATTCGGGAACGCCGAGCGGCTATCTGGAGGCGTCCACCATTCTCGGCGCAGCTCATCCTGACTTCGGTGCTCGCTATCGTGCCTTCGTAACGGAGTTCACCGAAGGGCTCTGATCGTCCTTTCGGTCCGAGGAGGAGCTATGGGTCAACTTCCCCATCTCGATGCGGCAGGCCATGCGCACATGGTCGATGTCGGGGGGAAGGCCGATACCGAGCGTCTGGCCCTCGCAGAGGCAACCGTTCGGATGGAACCGGCCACGACGGCCGCCCTGTTCGGCGGGGATCTTCCCAAGGGCGACGCCCTCGCCGTTGCCCGAATCGCCGGGATCCAGGCCGCCAAGAAGACGTCGGAACTGGTGCCGCTGTGTCATCCGCTCGCTCTCACGAGCGTGAGTGTGGACGTTGAGCGAATCGACGCCGGCGCGCGCATCATCGTCCGGGTGGGAACAACCGGGCCGACCGGCGTCGAGATGGAAGCGTTGACGGCTGCCTCGGTGGCCGCCCTCACGATCTACGACATGGTCAAGGGGCTCGAGCGGGGAGTGGAGATCGGTCCGGTGAGATTGCTGGAGAAATCAGGCGGGAGGTCGGGATCGTGGCAGAGATGAGAGCCGGTGTGCTCACTGTGAGTGATCGGGTCAGCCGGGGAGAGGCCGAGGATGTTTCGGGACCGACGGCGATCGCCATTCTGGCCGGACTCGGGTTCGACGTTGACTGGTTGGTCGTGCCGGACGAGAAGGACCAGATCCAGGACTGTCTCCGTGAGTGGCAGGGTTCGGGTATCCAGTTGATCATCACCACCGGCGGGACGGGCTTTGCTCCCCGTGACGTGACGCCTGAAGCGACGGCGGAACTCATTGATCGGCCCGCTCCCGGGTTGCTGGAGGCGGCAAGAGCCGGCGCTTCGCACCCGAATGCCATGCTCTCTCGAGGCGTGGCCGGCATCGCCGGATCCACACTCATTGTGAATCTCCCCGGTTCGACCGCCGGGGTCGAAGAGTCGCTCGAAATCATCAAGCCCGCCCTCGTGCACGCGATAGCGCTCATCAACGACACACAAACGTCTCACTGACTTCTGTCACCGTCTGTGGTGGCTTCCCTAGTTGTCGCGAGCACTTTTCGCGGACTAATCTGACACTGCGTTGGAGTAAAGGGATCGGGCTTGGAACTACTAGTTGTTTTGGTTGTGCTCGGGGGTCTGTGGGCCGCGCTCCTCCTACCGTCGTTCCTCGATTCCCGTCACGACGCACCGCTCACTTCCACGAAATCGTTCGACCAGCGCATTGCCAAGCTTGCCTCGTTGCGCACCGAGTCGATCGATCCTCTCGAGCTGAGGCGTCGACGTGTCCAGGCCCGTCGGCGGCGCGTCATGGTCGGCCTCGTCGGAGCGGCCCTCGTTACGCTCGTCGCCGCCATCATCACCGGATCCATCCCGCTGTTGCTCGTAAGCCTCGCCTTCGATGGGATGTTCGTTGCCTATCTGGCGGCTCTCAATTCGGTTCAGCATCGGCCAGGACCGGCCCGATTGCCGAACACGCCGGAACCGGCAGACGGGTATGGCGAACTCCGCCTGGTCGGCGATGACGACCTCCCCAAGGCGGCCAACCGGTAAGTCCGGCTTGGTTGTGACCAACGCCCCTATCGTCAGTCGACGAACGGTGAAAGCCTTCGCGTGACAGCTCCGTGATCTGTCTGGAGGGATGCGATGGCCGACGGGTCAACACCGACCTGTAGCGAGGAGGGATTGCCCGCCCCGCGTGCGATGACCGATGAGACGATCGCGCTCATCGCCAAAGCCCTCGGCCATCCCGCCCGCGTTCAGATTCTCGAGCAGTTCGATCAGTGCATCCCCCACGTGGCCGGTGAGATCGCCGACGAGTCGGATCTCGCCCAATCGACGGTGAGCGAGCATCTCAGGATCATGCGGGAAGCCGACATTCTCTTCGCTCGCAAGGATGGGCCGCGGGTCTGGTACTGCGTGCGGCGTTCTGTCCTTCGCGCATTTGCGGACGCCGTTGAGGATCTCGCCGTGGAGCCGGCTGACCGACCCGTGTCCCGGTAGGTTCGCCTTCCTCTCCCGCCCCCGCCAAATTGCGGTCTTCTCGGTGTCCCATGTCAGTAGGGCCATTCGGCCCTATCGACGATCGTCGAAATGCGAAATCATGGCTCAGACATTGTGAAAACATTCACATGACCAATAACCGGCTCGTGAGGTTCACGAGTCAAGCTAGGAGAGGAACAGAAATGATCAAGCGGCTTAGGACACTGGGCATCGTGCTCGTGGTGGTCGGCATGGTCTTCGTGGTCGCAGGCGGAGTCGCCTACGGCAAGGTCCAGG
>SHLN01000273.1 GCA_004283105.1 Acidimicrobiia bacterium | reverse complement strand
CTGGCCGTCGTGCGGGTGTACACGAAGAAACCGGGCGAGGACGTAGACGACGGAAGGCCGTACACGGTTCGGCGCGGCGACACCGTCCTCGACGTTGCCCGACTCGTCCACCGTGACATCGCCGCCTCACTCAAATACGCCCGCCTCTTTGGCGGCCACGGCTACGAAGGCCAGCAAGTCGGCCGCGACCACGAAGTCCAGGACGGCGACATCCTGGAGCTGCATAGCTGAGTTCGCTACTCGCTGCTCGTCGCTCGCTACTCGCCAACGCGATCCCATCCAAACGGTAGGTAGGCGGTTCTGGCTGGGGACTGGGGACTGGGGACCGGGGACTGTTCAGGCTCTCACAAACCGCCGCTCGGCCGCGCCGGTGATGATGACCCCGAGGAGGATCAGCCCGCCGCCGACCGCGATGCCGATCTCCAGTCTCTCGTCCAGCACGATGATCCCTGATGTCAGAGCAACGAGCGGCACGAGGTAGGCGATGATCTGGGCACGGGTCACCGTCACGTGCTTGAGGACCCAGTAGTAGGTGAGGAAGGGGAGCACCGATCCGACGAGGCCGAGATAGAGGAGCAGCAGCCACCCGAGGGCTGTGATGTCCGATGGCCACCCCTCGGCGACGGCGGTGAGGGGAATGAGCATGACGGCCCCGAGGGCGAACTGCATGCCGGTCACCTCGACCGGGTCGTACGAGGCCGACCGCTTCTTGGCGTAGATGTTGGCGATCCCGATACATACAACCGCCGAAACCCCGAGGGCGAGAGAAACGAGCGGGCGGCCCCCTTCCTCGAGACCGGAGTCCCCGGTCAGAGATAGGAATGCCACACCCGCCAGGGCGACCACCAATCCGACCACCTTGCCGGAGTAGAGCGGGTCGTCTGGCAATAGAAAGTGAGCGAATACGGCCGTCACGATCGGTATGAGCGCGGCCAGCAAGCCCATGAACCCGGCGGAGGCGTACTGGTAGCCGAGAGTGAACAGAATGAACGGCAGGGTGAGATTGAAGACCGACATCACGAAACCCATTCGCCACTCATCCCGGCCGCGTGGCACCTCACCGCGCCCGAACTGAAGGAAGGCGAAGATGGCAATGGTTGCGATGATGGCTCGCAGCGCCACCATGGCGAGCGGCGGAACCCCCTCATCGAAGGCGGCCCGCACTCCGACGCCGGCGGTGCCCCATCCGAAGCTGGCAAGTCCGAAGGCCAGCCAGATTCGAGTGCTCATCGATTCAGGCTAGGAGGCCCCACGACCCCTCGCGAATAGTCTTCCTCCCCTATCGGGCCTTCGGCCGCCTCCGTACCGTCAATAGCGGATCGCCGAGCGGAGGTGCAGTATGCGCGACAAGTGGGATTCCATCGACGAGCATCGGTTGCGGCCTGAAAGTCTCATGATGGGCTACGCCTACAAGCCGGAGTGGTCCGAAGGTTCGATGAAGAGCCCGGTGTTCCAAACCTCAACGTTCGCCTTCCCGAGCGCCGAAGCCGGCAAGCACTTCTTCGCCCTCGCCTACGGCCTCGAGGAACTGGAGGAGGGCGAGGAGCCGGGCCTCGTCTACAGCCGGATGAACAACCCGGATCTGGAGATCCTGGAGGATCGACTCACGTTGTGGGACAGAGCCGAAGCCGCCCTCGTCTTCAACAGCGGCATGGCGGCAATCACCAACGCGTTCCTGTCGCACGTCCGCCCCGGCGAGGTCATCCTCCATTCCGGTCCCCTCTACGGCGGCACCGACCACCTCGTGCAGCACACGCTCCCGGAGCTCGGCATCCTCACCGTCGAATTCGGCCCGGGCGAGCAGCGGGCGGATATTGCAGAACGGCTGGCCGCCCAGGCTCCCGGCGCACCGCTGCGCATGGTCTATCTGGAGACGCCGGCCAACCCCACCAACGACCTCATCGACATTGAGATGTGCGTCGAAATCGCTCGCGCCCATGCCACCGGTGAACGCGATCCCATCGTGGCCGTCGACAACACCTTCCTCGGGCCGATCTGGCAGAGCCCGCTCGACCACGGGGCCGACCTCGTGATCTACTCGCTGACGAAGTTCGTCGGCGGCCACTCCGATCTCATCGCCGGTGCGGCGGTCGGATCGAAGGACGTGATCGATCCGATGCTGGCCACCCGCACGTTCACTGGATCCCAGGCGAGCCCGTGGACCGGATGGCTGCTCATGCGAAGCCTGGAGACGCTCAAACTGCGGATGCAACGCCAGCGCGAGACGGCTGAGAAGATCGCCAATTACCTCGCCCAGCACCCCAGAGTGCGCTCGGTGCGATATCTCGGCCTTCTGTCGGCTGACGACCCACAGCACGAGGTCTACAGACGCCAGTGTCTCGGGCCGGGCTCGATGATCTCCTTCGAGATCGACGGCGGCGAGGCGGAAGCGTTCCGCTTCCTCAATGCCCTTCGTCTCGTGCACCTCGCAGTGTCGCTGGGCGGCACCGAGTCGCTGGCGGAGCATCCCGCCACCACCACGCACGCCGGCGTTGGCGAGGAGCACAGGCAGCAACTCGGCATCACGCAGGGACTGGTCCGCATGTCGGTCGGCGTCGAGCATCCCGACGACCTCCTCTACGACCTCGAGCAAGCACTCAAGGCGGTCTGAGGCAGCATCAGCCCGTCTAGCCTGGCGGCCATGACGGAGAGCTTGCAGGACGCGTACGGCCCCGACACCATCTGTTTCGGGTGCGGTCCCGCCAACGAGAAGGGCTTGCGGATCAAGAGTTTCGTTGAGGGTGAGGCGGTCGTCGCCGCCTTCGATCCGTCGCCGGAACACCAGGCGTTCGCGGGAGTCGTCAATGGCGGCATCATCGGGAGCCTGTTCGACTGCCACATGAACTGGACGTCCGCCCACGCCATCATGACCGCGGGTGGACTCGACCATCTCCCGGTCACGGTCACCGCCGATTTCCACGTCCGATTGCGCCGCCCGACTCCATACCCGACCACGCTTCACCTCAGCGCCTGGGTTGTGGCCGTGGATGGCAATCGAGCCGAGATCGAAGCCAAGTTGATCGCAGACGACACCGTCACCGCCACCTGCACCGCTAACTTCGTCGCCGTCGAAGAAGGCCACCCGGCCTATCACCGGTGGTAGGGAACTCGGCAGAGCCGAGTTCCCTGGGAGAACTGCTTCGCAGTTCCCCCAGGGGGGGGATCTGTCAGTCCCCCGGCGGAGGC
>SHLN01000272.1 GCA_004283105.1 Acidimicrobiia bacterium | reverse complement strand
TTTGCGGATGCAGGCAACCCTGCGGGTTGCTTCCGGCAACCCTGCGGTTTGCCGAACGAATGCGGGCCGGGCAGAAACCTGTCGGTTTGCGGCCACGACTCCATGCGGGACAACGATTGGTTTCTCGTCCATAGACTTGGGGCGATCGCGATCGGCAAGGAGACCCGATGCCCCTCAACAAGAAGATGCTCGCCGCACTCAACGACCAGATCACCATGGAGCTGTCGGCTTCGCACTCGTACCTGGCCATGGCGGGCTGGTTCGAGTCTCAGAACCTGCCCGGTATGGCGGCCTGGATGCAGATGCAATCCGCAGAGGAGCGCGAGCACGGGCTGAAGTTCTTCGAGTTCGTCGTCGACCGCGGCGAGGAGGTGAGTCTCGGCGCGCTTGCTGCCCCTCAGGCCGTCTTCGGATCGGCGCTCGAGGTATTCGAAACGTCCCTCGCCCAGGAGAAGGCGGTGACGGCGTCGATCAACAACCTGTACACGCTCGCCAACGCCGAAGGTGAGTATGAAGCGATTCCGCTCCTCACGTGGTTCATCAGCGAGCAGGTAGAAGAAGAAGCCTCGGTCGACCAGGTTGTCGAAGACCTGCGCCGGGCCGGGAACGATCAGCAGCTGCTGCTCATGCTCGATCGGGAGCTGGGCGCCCGGAAGGGGGAAGGAGAATGAGCGATCTCTCACAACGAGCCCAGGCAATGTCAGAGTCGGTGACCATGGCGGTGACGGCCAAAGCGGCCCAGCTGCGGGCGGCCGGTAAGGCGGTCATCGGTTTCGGGGCCGGTGAGCCGGACTTCGCCACCCCGGATCACATCGTGGCGGCGGCAGAGGCCGCCTGCCGGGACCCGAAGGCCCACCACTACGGCCCGGCGGCGGGAATGCCTGCGTTGCGGGCTTCGGTCGCGGCCACGGTACCGGCCATGAACGCCGAGCCCACCCAGGTCGTCGTGACGAACGGTGCCAAGCAGGCGGTCTACCAGGCCTGTTCGGTGCTGCTCGACCCGGGCGATGAGGCCCTCATTCCCGCCCCGTACTGGGTCACGTACCCCGAAGCCGTCAAGCTGGCCGGCGCCACGCCGGTGGCGGTGCCGCACGGGCCGGACTTGAAAGTGACGCCGGCCACTCTGGAGGAGTACCGCACCGACAAGACGAAGATGCTCATCTTCGCCTCACCCTCCAACCCGACCGGGGTCGTATATGAGGCGGAGGAAATCGCCGCCATCGGGCGCTGGGCGGCCGAGCATGGTGTCTGGGTGCTGAGTGACGAGATCTACGAGCACCTCACCTACGGCGGCGTCGAGGCCGTCTCGATGGCGGCGGCTGCTCCAGAGGTTCTCGACTACTACGTCCACGTGAACGGGGTCTCCAAGACCTACGCCATGACCGGATGGCGGGTGGGCTGGCTCATTGCGCCGCCTGCCGTGGCCAAGGCAGCATCTTCGCTCCAGTCGCACCTCAGCTCGAACGTTGCGAATGTGTCGCAGATGGCGGCACTGGCGGCACTCGAGGGTGGGCTCGAAACCGCCCACGTCATGCGCGAGGCGTTCGATCGGCGTCGACTCCGGATGGTGTCGATGCTGCGCTCCACGGCCGGTGTGCAGCTCGTCGAGCCACAGGGAGCGTTCTACGCCTTCCCGGATGTGACCGAGCTCATGGAGAAGAAGGGGATCTCATCGAGCCTCGACCTCGCCACGCTGCTTCTCGACGAGATCGAGGTAGCAGCCGTGCCCGGCGACGCCTTCGGTGCCCCCGGGTTCCTCCGCTTCTCGTTCGCTCTCTCGGACGAGAACCTCGAAGAAGGCCTCACCCGCCTCCAGGAGTGGGCGGGATAGAGCCCTGAGCTGTGAGCTGTGAGCTGCGGGGCGCATGGCTCACTCCGCCAGGATGGTCAGCGCCCGGCGATAGCCCTCGAGACCTTCGCCGGTGATCTGGGCGAGGCAGGCGGGTTGGATGACCGACCGGTGACGCCATTCCTCGCGGGCGTGGATGTTCGAGATGTGGACCTCAACGGCTGGAAGTCCGACCGCCACGAGGGCGTCGTAGATGGCATACGAGTAATGGGTGAAGGCCCCGGCGTTGATCACGATGCCGCCCCCGTCGGCGGCCGCCGCCTGGATGCGATCGATGATCGCTCCTTCGTGGTTCGATTGGAACGTCGTCACGGTCAACCCCAGTTCGGCCCCCCACTCGACGCACATCTCGTCGAGCTCGGGCAGTGTGGCCGTTCCGTAGACGTCCGGCTCCCGTGTGCCGAGCAAATTGAGGTTGGGTCCGTTGACCACGAGAACGTTCATGGCGAGGCGTGGCCCGGTGCGAGGGACTCTGCGTCGGCGAGGGTGGCGTCGTCGAGGAGGCCCTCCTCGAGTGCGAAGCGGTCGGCGAATTCCGCGATGAAGGTATCGGCCACCTTTTCGATATCGCGCGGGGCGCGGAGCTCGGCTTCGATGCTGCCGACCGTGTTCGGATCCCAGGGGACGCCGAGCTCGTCGTAGACGGGTATGAGCACGTCGCGGATGGAAGAGGCGTCGTTCACGACGATCACGCCCCCGACGTGGGCGGCTCCGCTGATGACCCGCTGGCCGACGCCCATGATCTTGTGCTGCCAGCGGGCGTTGACGCTGTAGGCGCCGGGGCAGTACTCGCCGGGTATCTCGCCGACTTGGGCATCGACTCCAAGACGGTCGAGAGTGGCGGCGACGACATCGGCGATCTCCTTGAAGCGGGTGGTGATACCGGCGCGCGGTTCGAGGTCCGGGACCGTCCAGGAGAAGGAGATCGTGCCGGGGTGGAACACGGCCGCCCGGCCCCCGGCGAGGCGTTCGATGGCGGCAAACCCGCGCTGGCGGGCCGCCACGGCCGCCGCCCGGTATCCATCGCTTGCCACATCCTGTCGTCCGAACGCCACCATGCGGGCCGGAATGCTCACCCGGAGGGTCTCGCCGATTTGGCCGCCTCCGGCCTCGCGGAGCAGAGCGTGCGAAACGGCGGTGTCGAACACCGGTTGATGGGGAAAGCTGCTTCGAATGAGTGTGATAGCCCGCAGCACTATCGCATCGTACCCGTTTGGCGCCGCCCGCACCCACCAGCGGCGGTTCGATAGGGGAGCTTGCACTGGCCACCGCCCTACAGTTGTCCGACCAGGAGGATTGATGTTTCATTCGGGCGGTTGGTGGTCGTACCTCAAGTACGACG
>SHLN01000271.1 GCA_004283105.1 Acidimicrobiia bacterium | reverse complement strand
ACCTTCCCCTGACGGGGAAGGAACAGGAGCGCGGGTGGCTCTGACCGTTGACCGTTGACCGTTGACGCAACGCCGAGGGCGTTGCCTAGCTAATCGCTTTGCTCCACTCTTCGGGCGGGTACTTCTTCGCCCGGTCGGCTTGGAGGCGGGCTGCGTAGGCAGCGGCTTCGCTGCGTCGACTCATTTCGAGCTTTGACAGCAGGTTGGAGACGTAGTTCTTGACCGTCTTCTCGGCCAGGAACAACTCTTCGGCGATCTGGCGGTTCGTCTTGCCTTCGGCAATGAGGTCGAGGATCTTCCGTTCCTGGGGCGAGAGACGCGCCAGAAGCGGATCGTCCGGTTCGTCCCCCCGGATGCGGGCGAACAACCGATCGGTCAGATTCGGGTCCAGGAGTGACTCTCCGTTGCCGACCCGTCTGACGGCGTCGACGAGATCGTCTGAGTCAATCCGCTTGAGAACGTAGCCGGATGCACCGGCCATGATCGAAGAGACGAGTGCTTCCTCGTCGGCGTAGGAGGTGAGCATGAGCACCTTTACGTCGGGCCAGCGCGAGCGGATTTCCCGGCACGCCTCGACACCGGTGCCGTCCGGAAGGCGGACGTCCATCACGACGACGTCGGGTGTGTGATACCCGACCTGGCGGATGGCATTGTCTACATCGCCCGCCTCGCCGACCACGTCGAGATCGTCGTGGCCATCGATGAGCGTTTTGAGGCCCTGTCGGACCACTTCATGGTCGTCGACTAGCACAACCTTCATGCACAGCTCCTAGCGGTTCGAGCCAGCGTATCGCACCAGCCGGGTGAGTTTGCAGCGGCCACTTGGCCCAAAAAGTGTGGGCAAAGGTCCTTGCGCCCGACGGCGTTAGCCTCTCGGCCATGACTGAGCCACGATTTGCCCCGGCCGACGTTGCCAGATTGGTGGGTGCCGCCGCAACGGTGGCCGGGGCCGCCGAGCTGACCGGGACGCTCGAGGCGATCGTCCGAACAGCGATGGATCTGACGGGCGCTCGGTACGGGGCACTCGGAGTCCTGGGAGCGCATGGGTTCGTTACCGAGTTCATTCACATGGGAATGGATTCCGACACGGTCGAGCGCATCGGGGCCCCTCCCGCCGGTCACGGACTCCTCGGCACAATCACCCGCGTGGGTGGGGGTGTGCGGGCCGAGAACATCGCCGAACATCCCGACTCCGTCGGGTTCCCCGAGCATCACCCCCCCATGCGAACGTTCCTCGGTGTTCCCATCCGGGTGGCCGATGCCGTGTTCGGAAACCTCTACTTGACGGAGAAGGATGAGGGATTCGGGGATGAGGACATGGCGTTGGTCGAAGCGCTCGCCACCATCGGCGGTTCTGCCATCGCCACCGCCCGCATGTCGCGTCGATTGCGGACCGTCGCCATCGTCGAGGATCGAGAGCGAATTGCCCGCGACTTGCACGACGCCATCATCCAGGACATTTTCGCCGTCGGCCTCGGTCTGCAAGTCGCCGCCAATCGTGTGGTCGATCCTGTTGTCGGTGAGGAATTGCGGGATGCCGCTACCCGACTCGACGAGGCCATCACCTCACTGCGCCGGTTCATTTTCGATCTTCGACCGCCCGTCTGGGCCCAGCGGCGGGTCCGCGACGAGCTCGCCGATCTGGTCTATTCGCTTGCCGAGCCCCACGAGGCCGACGTAGAGGTGCTCTTCCGCGGCGAAGTCGACGATCTGCCCGACCGGTTGGTCGATGAGATCCTGCCCATCGTGCGTGAGTCGCTCAGCAACGCCTTGCGCCACGCCGATGCGTCACACGTCAGCGTCATGATCAACCGGCGCTCGGAGCTCGTGATCGTGCGAACAATCGACGACGGCCGTGGGTTCTCCGTCGACACGTCCACCGGGGGCATGGGCTTGCAGAACCTCAGAACCCGAGCCGCCGACCTGTCGGGCTACACCGAGATCACCTCAGCCCCCGGCGAGGGCACGACGGTCGAAGTCTCGCTGCCGTTGTAGGCAACGCCTTCGGCGTTGCCGGCTTTCAGCTATCGGCCGTCGGCCAGAACCTTGCGGCTGGGCACACCTGTCGATCGGGAACCCAGGTCGCTCTTGCCGATGGCCGAGAGCCGGGAGCCGACGGCCGATCTGCCAAACGCCCCTAGGTTTCTGATGGGGAATCGAGTTGCCTTACTGATGTGACCATTCATTCTGAGCTTCAACAGCGTCCCGCCTGGCACGCCCTGGCACCGGAACTCGTGGGCGGTGAGCTGAATACCGACCTGGTCGCCGGGTTGTCGCACGGGGAAGCGGAGCGCCGGTTGGAGCGGTACGGGCCAAACGTGCTCGAAGCGGCGGGACGGACGCCCTGGTACGTCGTGCTCGGCCGCCAGTTCGTCGACGTTCTCATCCTCATCCTCGGGGTCGCCGCCATCGTCTCCATCGCCCTCGGGGAGGCGGCCGACGCCATCACGATCGGCATCATCCTGGTTCTCAATGGTGTGCTCGGCTTTGTACAGGAGTGGCGGGCCGAGCAGGCAATCGAGGCACTGCAGAAGCTGCTGGCCCTCGAAGCCCGGGTGGTACGCGACGGGCGCCAGCAGAGCCTCGACGCCACCCGGCTGGTGCCGGGCGACCTCGTGACCGTCGAGATTGGGGGCCGTATCCCGGCCGACCTGCGGATCGTCCACGCCGTTGACCTGAAGGTTGATGAGTCTCCCCTGACCGGCGAGTCGGAATCGGTGTCCAAGGCGGCCGAGATGGTCGAGGCCAGGACGCCGCTGGCCGAGCAGCACTCGATGGCCTGGATGGGAACCACCGTCACAAACGGACGCGCCACCGGTGTCGTCGTCGGGACCGGCATGGCGACCGAGTTCGGGCGGATTGCCGAGCTCACCCAATCGGTGGGTGCCGAGGCGACGCCGCTCCAGAAGAAGCTGGCCGTCCTCGGTACCTGGCTCGGCGTCATTGCCGTCGCCATCTCCGTGCTGGTTGCGCTGAGCGGGTGGCTATTGGGCCAGGACCTGGAGGAGATGTTTTTCACCGGCGTCTCGCTGGCAGTAGCCGTGGTCCCGGAGGGCCTGCCGGCCGTGGTGACGATCACCCTTGCGCTCGGCATCCGCCGCATGGTGGGTCGCAAGGCGCTGCTCCGCCGATTGCAGGCGGCCGAGACGCTGGGAGCCGCCACCGTCATCTGTACGGACAAGACCGGCACCCTCACCCAGAA
>SHLN01000270.1 GCA_004283105.1 Acidimicrobiia bacterium | reverse complement strand
ACGGCTTCCCGATGATCATCGACGGCGAATCGGGTGCCGTCACCCAGGTCGGCAACCGGATCGTCGACGTCGTGCTCGACGACGGCACCGTCCTCGTCGCCAACGGCATGGTGGTGCCCGGTGATCCGATCACCATCGCCACCATTGACTTCCTCGCCCGGGGCGGCGACCAGTATCCGTACAACGGCGCCCCGTTCACGAGCGTCGGCGTGACGTATCAGCAGGCCGTCGCCAACTACATCGTCGATGGGCTCGGCGGGGCAATCACCGCCGCCGACTACCCCGAAGGCGGCGAAGGCCGCATCACGACCCTGGCGGCCCCGACCGACTTCGGTCTGGTCATTCACCACAACAACGACGGTGAAAGCCAGCTCGTCAATGCCGGCAGCGGTCTCGAGGACTTCGGCGGCGTGGCCCGCTTCGGCGCCACGCTCGACGTGCGCCGTCGCATCTCGTCCAACTCGCGCTTTGGCGACATCCTCCTGTCCAGCGGGGACAACTTCCTCGCCGGACCGGAGTTCAACGCCAGCCTCGAAAACGGCGTGCCGTTCTACGACACCATCGCCATGGACATGCTCGGCTACGACGCCATCGCCATCGGCAACCACGACTTCGACTTCGGTCCGGACGTGCTGGCCGACTTCATCGAGGGCTACAGCGAGACGATGCCTCCCTACGTGTCGGCCAACCTCGGCTTTGCCGACGAACCGCGCCTCCAGGCGCTGGCCGATGCCGGGCGAATCGTGTCGAGCACGGTGATCAGCGAACGGGGCATGGACATCGGCATCGTCGGTGCCACGACCCCGAACATCAACTTCATCTCGAGCCCGCGCGACGTGGACGTCATGGAAGACGTCGCCGGCATCGTGCAGGCCGAGGTCGATGCGTTGACGGCTTCGGGCGTCAAGATCATCATCCTCATCAGCCACCTGCAGGACATCGACGAGGACGTCGCTCTCGCCGCCATGTTGTCCGACGTGGACGTGATGATCGCCGGCGGCGGAGATGAGTTGCTCGCCAACCCGGGCAACCCGCTCATCCCCGGCGAGGAAGGCGACGTGTTCGGGCCCTACCCGATCGTCGCCACCGACGCCGACGGGGCCGAGGTCCCGGTCGTGACGACGCCCGGTGAGTACAAGTACCTGGGCGAGCTGTGGATCGGCTTCGACCCGGACGGGAAGTCCACCCTGTGGGCGGGCAGCCCGATCCGCATCCAGGGCGCCCAGGACGCCGGCATCTTCGATGCCGCAGTGGCCCCGGTCATTGCCGCCACCGAGACACTCGATGCCACGGTGATCGGCACCAGCGAAGTCGCCCTCGACGGCACCCGCACCGCCGTGCGCGGCGTCGAGAGCAATGAGGGCAATCTCATCGCAGACGCCCTCCGCTGGCAGGCCACCCAACTGGCCGACTCGTTCGGCGTGGCGGTGCCCGATGTCGCCATCCAGAACGGTGGAGGCATTCGCAACAACACGGTGATCGAAGCGGGCGACATCACCCTGCTCGACACGTTCGACATGGTGCCGTTCCCGAACTTCGTGACCGTGCTCGAGGGCATTCCCCGCGGCCAGTTCAAGGAGATCCTCGAGAACGCGTACTCACAGGTGCCGGGCGGTGGGCGGTTTGCCCAGATCTCGGGCTTCACCGTTTCCTACGACATCGCCAAGACGGCCCAGGTCCTCAACGACGACGGAACCGTCGACGTGGCAGGTGAGCGGATCCAGGACGTCGTACTCGACGACGGCACGGTGCTCGTGGCCGACGGTGCGGTCGTGGCCGGTGACCCGATCACCATCGCCACCATCGACTTCCTGGCACGGGGCGGCGACCAGTACCCGTACCGGGGCGCTCCCTTCACGAGCGTCGGGGTGAGCTACCAGCAAGCCCTCGCCAATTACATCGTCGACGGGCTGGGCGGGGCCATCACGGCCGCCGACTACCCGGAAGGCGGCGAAGGCCGCATCACGCAGACCGAGACGATCCCCATCGAGGGGCCGTTCACACCCATCTATGAGATCCAGGGTGGCCTGGACGAGAGCCCGCTCGACGGCGAGCTCGTCGAAGTGGCCGGCTACGTGACCGGCGTGTTCCCGGACCTGGGCGGCTTCTACCTCCAGGACGGCACCGGTGACGGTCTTGTTACCACCAGCGACGGGATCTTCGTGGACGCCCTCAACGGCGTGGCGGTCGGCGATCACGCCGAGGTGCGCGGCACCGTGGACGAGTTCTTCGGGGAGACCCGCATCGTCGACGTTGAAGGCATCGAAGTAGAGGACACCGGCGGGGCCATCGCGCCGACTCCGGTGACACTCCCGCTGGCCGAGGGCGCATCGCTGGAGGCGTACGAGGGCATGCTCGTGACGTTCCCGGACTACCTGTTCGTGAGCGACACGTTCAACCTCCATCGCTTCGGTGAAGCAGTCCTCGCGGCGGGCGGCGTGCTCGTCAATCCGACCGACATCGCCGCTCCCGGCGATGCCGCCAACGCGGTGGCCGATGCCAACGCGGCCCGTCAGATCGTGATCGACGACGGATCGGGCGACCAGTTCCCCGACGCCGTCCCGTATTTCGCGGCTGACGGAACGCTCCGGCGCGGCGATGCCGCCAAGGACATCACCGCCAACCTGTCGTTCAGCTTCGGGGCCTTCAAGCTCCAGCCGACGGAAGATGTGAGCTTCGAGCGGATGAACCCGCGGCCGGACGGCCCCGACGATGTCGGCGGCAACCTGACGGTGGCGTCGTTCAACGTGTTGAACTTCTTCTCCACCATCGACGACGGTGACAATGGAGCCCGGGGCGCCGACTCCGAGGCCGAGAAGGCCGCCCAACTCGACAAGCTCGTGGCAGCCATCACCGGTCTCGATGCCGACATCATCGGACTTCAGGAGATCGAGAACAACGGTCCGGTGGCGATCGGTGAGCTCATCGATGCCCTCAACGCCGCCGAAGGAGCGGGCACGTGGGCAGCCGCCGCCGACCCGGACTACCCGGGTGGGTTGGAGGCCACCAACGCCATCAAGGTCGGGATCATCTTCAAGACGGCCATGGTGACGCCGGTCGGCACCACCGAGGTGTCTGAGGATCCGAGCTTTGCGACCGATCGCCCGGCGATTGCCCATTCGTTCGTCGCCTACGGCGATACGTTCACGGTGATCAACAACCACTTCAAGTCGAAGAGCTCCCGGAATGCCGAGGGCCTCGA
>SHLN01000061.1 GCA_004283105.1 Acidimicrobiia bacterium | reverse complement strand
CGGCGTGGCTGTTGAGCGCGCTAAGCCGGGCGAATACCAGGTCCGTTACAAGTCAGGTAAAGACTTACTGCAGAAGACGCCGGCTTTCTATCAACAGGTGATGCGAGACCGACTACATCGCAAGTTCAATCGGGTCTATCGCTATATCGAAGTACTGTACGATTGGCAGAATCCATACGTCGATGCGATTCGCGGCAACATAGTGCATCTGATTCGCATCCTTGAATCCGGCAACTGGGCGTTGTTGCGGCGCGAACCGCCATACTTCCTCGGCATCGTCACCGCAGTGAAGGGCTTGATTAGCTAGCTGCCAGCTGCTCGCGCTCGCGCTCTTGTCAGTCCCCCCGCCGGAGGCGGGGGAAGGTACCGCCACCGGAGCGAAGCGGAGGTGGGGGTAGGCAGGCAAAAAGGGCACCCACCTCTGGCCCCGGTAGGGTCGGCTCGACACCAGGGAGGACCGCATGCCACATTCGAACGATGCTGCTCTGATCGCCGCCGTTGCCGCCGACTACATCGAGGGCTGGTACACCGGTGACGTGACCCGGATGGACCGAGCCCTCCACCCCGACCTCCTCAAGCGGACCATGGTGGTGGATGAGGAGACCGGGGTCGAGTCGCTTCGGGTGGTCACCAAAGAGCGCATGGTGGAGATGACTGAGTCGGGTGGCGGTGAGCAAGCTACCCCGGAGTTCGAGGCCATTGTCGACGATATCTCGGGAGACATCGGCGCGGCCCATACCATCTCTCCGGACTACATCGACTATCTCCAGCTCGTTAGAACCACAGACGGATGGAAGATCGCCAATGTGCTCTTCCGGATTCGGTAGGCCGGCCTCCCGTGCTCGGGGGCGCTGATCTTGGGCTGGTGCGCCGGGCCCCAGCGCGGGGAACCAGTCACGCCAGCGGGGCGTCTCATCGCCATGAAGTTATCAATCGTGCTTGTAGTACTTACCCTCCTTGCGGCGGCCTGCGGTAGCGAGGATCCAACGGGCTCACCCGCTTCCACTCCTGATGGCGACTGGGTGCTGACCGGAGGCCTGGCACTCGTCGACGGTTTCCCGATCACGATGTCGATCGATGGCGACCAGCTATCGGGGCGCGCCGCCTGCAACTCCTACTTCGGGACCGTCACCATCGACGGCAATCGGCTGACCATCGGTGAGCTCGGCGCGACCGAGATGGGTTGCCAACCGGCGGTGATGGACGCAGAGGCCGCATTCATAGCCGCCCTGCTCGAGGTGACGGCCTTCGATCGAAACGGCGACCTTCTCACCCTTTCCGGACCCGGGATCGATTTGTCGTTCGAGCCGGTGGTTCCCGTGCCGACAGCCGCCCTGATCGGGACAACCTGGGTGTTGGACACCCTCGTCGAAGGCGAGACCGTGAGCGCTGCCGCAGGTAATCCTGCCATGCTGCTGCTCGCCGAAGATGGCACACTGTCTGCCTCGACCGGCTGCCGCACCCTCGTCGGCACCTGGGCCGAGAGCGGTGGCGTCATCGTCGTCCCGACTCTCTCGGCCGAGGGTGAGTGCCCTGCCGAGCTGTGGAAGCAGGATTCGCAGGTGGTCACGGTCATCGGCGACGAGTTCCGCGCCGCAGTCGATGGCGATCGCCTCACGCTCACCTCGATGGGAGGCGATGGTCTCGGCTATCGAGCCGAAGGCTGAAACGCTGCAGACGGTTCAGCTCACCCGCCACACGGCGGCGCTGCGACCTTTCAAGGCAATCCCGGTCGTCTCGCCGTCGTCGCTGATCCCGCCCGAGCCCCACACCGTTTGGAACTCGGTGCCGTCGATGCCGGGCACTTCGGCCGACTCGGCCTTCTTGGCGCTGTTGACCGCCACGACGATGTGCTCGCCGTCCAGCTTGCGTTCGAAGACGTACAGGCCGATCCGGTAATTGCCGGGGTGGGGCCACAGCCTCCGGTACTCGCCTGCGCGGAGGGCCGGGTACGACTTCCTCAGGGCAATGAGCGACTTCGTTGCTTCGAGGACTTCCTGGTTCCACGACTGCTCGTGCTCCCACGGGAAGCCACGTCGGCAGTCGGGATCTCGCTTGCCTTCCATCCCGATCTCATCGCCGTAGTACACCGACGGTGCCCCCGGGAAGGTGAATTGGAGGAGCGTGGCGAGGATCACCGACTTGGTGTCGTTGCCGAAGACGGTCATCACCCGGGGTGTGTCGTGCGAGCCGAGCAGGTTGAGATGGCCCTGCATGCGCTCTGCTCCATACATGCTGTAGAGGTGGTCGACACCGTCGGCATACCCGCCGGCGTCTTGTGGTGGCCGCACCTCGTAGGTGATGCCTTCCACCACCTCGTCGACCACGTGGTGGCCGCCCACGTACCGGAAGATGTGGCCGGTGAGCAGGTAATTCATGGTGCCGTCGAAGCGGTCGCCCCTCGTGAAGTCGCTGGCGTCGCCCCAGATCTCGCTCACGATGTATGCGTCTGGATTCTTGGCCCGAACCCGGGTCCGGAACTCCTCCCAGAAGCCTTCAGTCGAGATCTCTTCGGGGACGTCGAGCCGCCATCCGTCGATGCCCTTCTCGATCCAGTATTCGCCCACCTGCATGAGGTACTCGCGCACCTCGGGGTTCTCGGTGTTGAACTTGGGGAGGGCGTGCAGCCCCCACCAGGCACCGTACGAGGCCGGCTCATCGTGGTTGTAGGCCTGGAGCGGGAAGCGGTCCACGTGCCACCAATCGATCCAGGGGGAATCGGAGCCGCTTTCGAGCAGATCGTTGAACTGGAAGAACCCGCGGCTGGCGTGATTGAACACTCCGTCCAGCACCACCCGGATGCCACGGGAGTGGCAGGCCCGCAAGAGTTCGTCGAATGCTTCCTCACCGCCGAGCAGCGGGTCGATCTTGAAGAAGTCGTGGGTGTGGTAGCGATGGTTGGAGGCGGACTGGAAGATGGGGTTGAAGTAGATGGCGTTGATGCCGAGATCGGTCAACCAGTCGAGGTGCTCGAGCACCCCGTAGAGGTCCCCACCCTTGTACCCATGGAACGTGGGGTACTCATCCCACGGCTCGAGATTGCGGGGCTTGGGGAGCCGATCCGAGCTGGCGAACCGATCGGGGAAGATCTGATAGAAGACGGCGTCGGCCACCCAGGCGGGCGGCTGGTCAAACGGTGTGGTCATAGGCGCGCAGGCTACCGGCAACGCGTCGCATTGCCTGGGAGTTGCCTCGCCCCGGGAATCCCGGAAGCGGCACCCTAAGAATCCACCAACCGGTCCGTCCACTCCAGGAATGACTCGACAGCCTGGTCGTCGGTCCAGGCGGTGCCCTCCTCGATGAGGGGAGCCAGCTCGTCGCCCAGTTCGGATTCGAGCGTTTCCCGGTACGACCTCAACTCCTCGAGCCGCGGTCCTTCGAAGCCGTAGGTGTCGGCCCGTCCGAGGAGCCGCCCCGCCAGCGCGTATTCCTCTCCCTCGATGGCGTAGCCGGTCGCCCAGTCGACAAGGCGCTGGATGTGGTTGCGGTTCTCCAGGCCGAGCACCCTGCGAGCCGCCCGCACCAGGTCGGCCCTTCCTTCGTCGGAGAGATCCAGTTTCAACGCCGCCCCGGCGGCGTTGATGGTCGCCCCGGCCTCGCAGGGGGTGTCGCCCACTTCGCCGAGGACTACCTCGGCCTCGAGCATGGCATCCCGGGCTTCCTTCCCACCGCCCCGCCTCGAGAAGTGTCCTGCCCACCACCACAGCGCATGTCCCAACTCCTGGCGGAAGCCGGTCTTGCGCGATGTCTCGACGGCTCGTGTGAGATTCTCGAAGATCCAGTCTTCGTCGACCAGTCCGGTGAGAAAGTGGCTGACGATCTGGGCCCTGGCCACGCCGGCGGCATCTCCCACGGCCGCACAGCCGTCGATCGATTGCTGGAAGAACGCCTGGCGGTCCGGGTGCTCGTACGGATAGAACGCTCCCCGCGCCAGATTCAGATTGGCCTCATCCCATACCGGGTCGTCGGCGTACCAGCTGGGTTCTGGGTGCTCACGGATGAGCGCGTCACCCGCCAGAATCCACTTGTCTCCCTCCTCCTCGTCGTAGGTGGTGTTCTTGATGGCCCCTCCCAGGATCAACTGAGCGCGAGCCAGCGAATGGGGCTCACCGAGCTCTTCGGCCAGTTCGACGGCCGTGCGGCCGTACTCGATGGAGACCGGCATGGTGATGTCCAGCGCCAGGAACGATGCCTCGTACCACCCTTTGACGCGCCGCAGGAGATCGGCCTCGTGGGCGGACTCGAGGCCGTCCAGGAGGAAGTCGATGCCCTCGAGGTGGAATCCGTGCCGTTGCCAGTAGTAGCTCAGGCCCCAGCACAGGTCCAGGTACGAGGCGAGATCGCCGGCCTCCAGCAACCATGCCAACGCGGCCCGGATGTTGTCGTAGTCGGTGTCGATCCGGTCGTACCACTCGAGTTGATCCGGTCCGCGGAGCCCGGGCTCGGCCCTCCTGCACAGATCGAGGAAGTAGCCGGCATGTGCGGTGTTGATCGATGCGTCCTCGCCGGCCTCCGCTAGCCGCTCGGCCCCGAACTGGCGGATCGGCTCCAACAACCGGAAGCGGGTCGTGCCGCCGGCCTCGTGATCGGCAATGAGCAGCGATTTGTCGACCAGGTCGTCTAGCCGGTCGACGATTTCCCAATCCTCGACTTCGTCGTCGGAACACACCGCCTCGGCGGCCAGCAGGTCGAACCCGCCGGCGAATACCGATAGTCGACGGAACACCGTCCGGCTCCCCGGTTTGAGGAGATCGTGAGACCACTCGATGGTGGTGTTGAGCGTGCGGTGCCGGGGTAGGGCCGACTTGGAGCCGAGAATTCGGAACGAGTCCTCCAATCGCTCGGCGAGCTGCGGTGGATCCATGGAACGGAGGCGAGCGGCCGCCAGCTCCACTCCGAGGGGGATGCCATCGATCCGTTGGCAGATCCTGACGATGGCCTCGATGTCGGCGTCATCGGGCGAAAAACCGGGGCGAGCGGTGTGCGCCCGTGCGAGAAACAGGCTGACCGCTTCCGAATCGGCGGCGTGGGCGGCGTCGGCGGCAACCAGCAATGACGGCACGTGGTAGACCAGTTCTCCCGGCACGCCGAGGGATTCGCGCGATGTGGCGATGATTCGCAGTCCCGGAGCGGCCCGGAGCAGTTCGGCGACGACATGGGACGCTGCGTCGAGCACATGCTCGCAGTTGTCGACGACCAGGAGGAGCCGCTTGTCGGCCAGGTAGGTGTTGACGACCGAGCTCAGGTCGGCGCCTTCTCCCGCCCGGAGTCCCCAGATGTCGGCAATCTCGTTCAGCGTCAGCGATGGATCGGTGACCGGCGCCAGCTCTGCCAACCAGACTCCGTCGTCGAACGATCCCGCAGAAGCGCGGGCCGCCTCCTGGCTAAGGCGGGTCTTGCCGGTTCCGCCGACTCCGGTGAGAGTGACCAGCCGGGAGTCGGTCAGGTGCGCCCCGATCTCGTCGAGCTCACGGCTGCGCCCCACAAAGGATGTGAGCTGCTCGGGGAGGTTGGTATGGCGCACGTCGGCCGTCTTGAGCGGGTCGGTGACCTCGGGGAGGTCGGGGTGACGGAACTCGAATAGCTGTTCGGGGCGGTCGAGGTCTTTGAGGCTGTGGAGCCCAACATCCACGAGCCGTCCCGGGTCCGGCACTCGACCTGTCACCATCTCGGCGGTGATCGAGGAGAGCAGCAGCTGTCCGCCGTGCCCGGCCGACATGATGCGGGCCGCCCGGTTCAGGACCGGCCCGAAGTAGTCGCCGCCCCGTTCCTCCGCCGATCCGGTATGAATGCCCATGCGGACCTTGATGGCGGGTCCCGGCCAGTCGGCGGCGAGTAGTCCCAGCTGCGCAGCGGCGGCTGCAGCCAGGGCCTTCTCGGCGTCGGGAAAGGCGGCTGCGAAGGCGTCGCCCGCCGTTGAAAACACGTACCCGGCGTTCTCCTCGATGCAGGTGCGGAGGATCCGGTCGTGGAGCTCGAGGCTCGCCGCCATGCCGTCGCGATCGGCTTCCCACAGCCGGGTCGACCCGGCAACGTCGGTGAAGAAGAAGGAAGCAGTTCCGGTGGGTGGCGCAACAGTCACGGTGGGAAACTACCGGACGGAGTCCTCAAGCGATGTCCAACGGCCGCAGCAGTGATCAGATCCGAGCCTCTAGGGCGACGCGCACCAGCGGTTCCGGGTATCAGCGAGCGTATGAAACCGAGCGTCCGATAGCGACCGCATTGCGGCCACGGGCGGTTGCATGCCGGCCGAGCCTGTTAGGCCGCGGCGCCTCCCAGCTGCTCCATCATGGCCGCCGTGTCCGTGACTCCCCAATGGCCGACCATCTTGTCGCCGTCGTATTCCAGGATGTCGATGAAGGCGATGTCAAAGGTGTTGCCGGTCGGTGGCATGCCCCAGAACTCGCCTTTATGGGTTCCGGAGGAACGACCCCGAACGATCACCTTGTTGCCGTCCTGGAGCACTTCCTCAACCGTCATCCGGAAGTCCGGAAACGCATTGCGTGCCATCTGCGTATACATCTTGGGTGCTTCGCGATCGGACGGCATCCCCGGCATCTGCTCGTGTTCGACGAAGTTCTCGGCCAGCAACTCGTCGATCAGCTCGACCTTCCCTTCGTTGAATACCTCGTCGTATACGCGACGCACCAACGCTTTGAGATCTGACATGGACCCTCCCCTCATCCTGCGGCTCCTGATGCCGCCGTTCGTGAGAACGACCCTACGCGTCGGGAGTGCATGAGATCGGGGTGCCAGAATGCGCCCATGCAGATGCCGGATTCAGTCGCCGATCGCGCCCGCATGCTCGGTGGTCTCGTAGGCAGGGTGCAATCGCTGGCCGACGGGATCGCCCGGCGTTCACGAACGATGGGTCGACTGGGGTTGCTGGCCGCACCGGTGGCGTGGAGCACGCTGTTCGGCCGGTGGGCGTTCGACTCAGCCGGCAGCTTCGTGTTCTTCCTCGTGGTGCTGGGCGTGTTGGCGGCGCCCGGCATCGTGCTCGTGATGTTCGGCCGGCTGCTGCGGGGAACGGTCGGTCGCTCCGAGGCCGCGCTCGACGACATCGCCGAGCTCGTGACCGACGGCGGCTCGGAGGTTGAGGGAGATGTGGCCGACGTGGTGGCGAAGCCGGGGCTCCGGTCACTCGGTTCGCTGCTCGGGTCGTTGTGGAAGCTGCGTGATTTCCGATCGGAGTTCGGCTCGGTGGTGGGAACGGTCGTCGGATCTGCCCGGTTGTTCAACCCGTTGTTCCTGCTGTGGGTAGGAGCAGCCGCACTCGGAGCCGGGTTGGTGGTGATTCTGGCCGTGGTCGGGCTGGTGCTACTCGTCCTCTGAAGAGATCGCCTCGAGCTCTCTCAGGATGCGATTGATCGGCGGGTAGTCGCCCAATCCCGTTCCGCGATGGACCCAGTGCACCTGCCCCTGTGCGTCGACGATGGCCGTGCCGGGCAGGTTGGAGTAATGGCCGGTGATCTTGCCCTGCCGACGGTTCGTCAGGAAGGCCCACAGCCAGCGGCCCCACGCCCGCAGGTTGAACAGGTAGCCGGCAAGCGACTGCCGTCCCACGCCAATGGCGGTTCCGAGGAGGTAGTCGGGGTCGAGCAGGAGCGGGTAGGGGTACCCGTTGTTGGCGAGTTTGGCAGCCTGAAACGGCGCCTTCGGGCCGACACCGACGACGGTGGCGCCGAGGGCTTCGATCTCAGGTTTTGCAGACGCCAACTGCGCCAGCTGCTTGAGGCAGGGTGCTCAACCGAAGTAGCGAACGAGGACGACCACCGTGGGCCGGTCGATGAGATCCCCGAGGGTCACCGTGGCCCCTTTGGGAGTGCTCAGCTGAAGATCCGAGATGTTCATTGTTGCCAGCGTATCGGCTGCACAGGCCATTTCGCCCACTAGAACTGTGCCATGACGGACTACAAGAACGTTCCCTCTGATGACGACGTGGTGCGGATGCCGGACCGTGCCGCCTGGCGGGCCTGGCTGGAGGAGAACCACGCCACGCGCACTTCGGTCTGGCTTGTGCTCGCAAAGAAGAACGCCTCAATCCATTTGGTTGACTACGAGTCGGCGGTGCTCGAAGCGCTCTGCTTCGGATGGATCGACTCCAAGGTTCACGCGATGGACGACGAGTCGTTCCGCCAGTATTACGCCGCGCGCAAACCGGCTGGAACCTGGACGGGTCTCAACAAACGGCGGGTGGCCGAGTTGGAGCGCGCCGGTCTCATGACCGATGCAGGACGGGCCGCAATCGAGGTGGCCAAGGCAAACGGCTCGTGGGAGTTTCTCGATGACATCGAGGCGCTCGTGTTGCCGCCCGACCTTGCCGAGGCGCTTGATGGTCACGCCGGCGCTCGTGAGACGTACGACGGGTTCGCCGACTCGAAGAAGAGAGCCGTGCTGTATTGGATCAAATCAGCGAAACGTGCGACTACTCGAACCGACCGAATCGCCAAGACCGCCGAGGCCGCCTCCCGGGGAGAGGCGCCGCTCGCCTGGATGTGAGGGTTGTTGCCCCCAGCTGGCACCCGGGGTGAGGGCGGGGGTCCTGCTTGATAGCCTTTCGGCATGGCTGAAGTCACGCTGCAGGAAGTAACCAAGGAAACGCTCTGGTCGGTCATGACCCTGGAGGTGGCCGAGGATCAGGGGCACCTGGTGGCGCCCAACTCGATGTCGATTGCCGAGGCCTACTTCGAACCAAAGGCCTGGTTCCGGGCCATCTGTGCCGACGAGGCGCCGGTCGGGTTCCTCATGCTGTTCGACGACCCGGACGCCCCTCGCTACTACCTGTGGCGGATGATGCTCGCCGAGGGCCAGCAACGGAAGGGGTACGGGACCCGGGCGCTCGAGTTGCTGGTCGAGTACGTACGCTCCCGCCCAAACGCCACCGAGATCATCGTCGGCGCCATCCCCGGCGAGGGGAGCCCACAGGCGTTCTATGAGCGTTTCGGTTTTGTCCCAACCGGCGAAGTCAAAGGCGGAGAGGTCCAGCTCAAGCTGGAGTTGTAGCGGGCACCGGGCTCGCCGCCCACCGTCGACCGCCCACCGTCGACCGCATGCGGTCACCTTTGCGTGAGCGCTGGGTGCCCTGGGCGGGTCTTGGGACGGCGTGGCGGTGGCGCCGCTTGCCTCGTTTCACGGCTCGTGCGGGAGTTTCTCGTCGCCGCGCCGTTGGTGGGCACCACCCTCCCCGTACCCCTCCCACTCGGCTGCGCCTCGCGGGAGGGGGCTTAGAACTCGCCTCACGGAGGGAAACGCCTGCGCCTCGGCAACCCGGAGGGTTGCCGCAAGCAACGCCGAAGGCGTTGCCGTGGCCTAATAGATGATTCGTTCCAGGGCTTTCTCGTACCAGGCCAGGCGGGGTTGCTGGTTGGTGTGGACCATCATGACCGGGGCGTCGAGGCGGTCGGCGATGCGGTCGGCGAGGTCGCCGAACAGGCGCACTCGATGAGCGGGAGCCCCCATAACGATGAGGTCGGCGTCGCCGGCGACTTCAGCGATCTCATCAATGAGGTCGGGTGCCCGGCTCACGGCGCTCACCGTATCGGCCGTCACGAGCTCCTCGAGCCGATGGTGGTAACTCTCGATCGAGTCGGCTTGTTGGACCCTGGCCGCCTCCGGGAGGACGTGGACGAAGCGGAGCTGCGATCCTTCCGCGGCCGCGATGCGGGCCGCCAGGCTGATCTTGAGAACGTCGTAGGGGCCGCCCGAGCCCATGATCACCACGGTCCGGACCTGTCCAACGGTGCGGTTTCGGAGGAAGATCGAGTCGCACGGCAGGTGATCGCGCACGTCTTTCATTTCATGGATGAACCGCCGCGTTCCTCGTGACTCGCGGGGCAGGTCGGAAACCACGAGGTCGACCCCGAAGTCCTCGACGTATTCCAACAGGGTCTCCTCCGGATCCTTACTCTGAATCCGTCGCACGAACACCTCGGCCCCCATCCGACTTGCCAGCTCCGTAGTGCGCTCCTCGAAGCGGTGGTCGATGCCGGCCGGGTGCCGGCCTCGACCCGACCTGTCCTGTTCGAATTCGATGATCTCGACGACGGCACGGGGCTGAGCGAACATCGTCCCGAAGCGAATGAGGTCTTCCATCCGGCTTCGTCGCGTGCTGCGCAGGACCGGGATGAGCACATGCGCATGGCCACCGGTCGAGATCGCCTCCTGGGTCATCGCGACGAGCCGACCGGTCGAGCGGATGCGGAGGGCGTCGAGCAAAGCACTGTCCTTGATGGCACGAGACTTCCCGAATCCCCGGTACCACAGCACGCCGAAGGTCGTGATGCCGACCGCGCCGGCCAGCGGGACCCAGCCCATCTGGGTGAGCAGGACGAGGCACCCGACGATTCCAAATATCTGAACCCACGGGTACAGCGGTGACCGGAACGCCGGCTGATACCAGTCGAGCTTGCTCTGCCGGAACGAAATGAGCGCAAGGTTGATGAATGTGAAGACCGCCAGCTTGAAGGCACTAGCCAGCTTGGCGAGATCGATGATGGGTACAAAGGCGATCAGCAGCAAGAGCAACCCGCCGGTTGCGAGGATCGCCACCGTGGGCGTACCGCGCCGGCCAATGTGCTGAAGCGGTTGGGGGGCGAGCGAATTGCGGCTCATGGCAAACGGGTACCGGCTGGCTGCCAGGATCCCGGCGTTGGCCATTCCGGTGAGTGCCACGATGGCGGTGACACTGATGACGTCGACGCCGAGCGATCCGAGAAACCCCGTGGCCGAGTCGGCGACCGGGGTCGTGCTCGCCGCCAGGAGCTCGGGCGGTGTCGTTCCCACGACCACATACACCATGGCGGGGTAGAGCAGGAGCATCACCCCGATCGACAGGAGCATGCCGAGCGGGATGTTGCGGCCCGGGTTCTTCACTTCTTCCGCGACGCTGGCGATCTTCGTGACCCCGGCGTAGGCGACGAACACGACGGCAGAGGCGGTGATGAGACCGGAGAGCCCTTTGTCGAAGAACGGCTCGAGGTTGCCGGATTCGATGCTGAACGAGCCGCGAACAACGAAGTAGGCGAGGACGGCGAGCACGGATGTGACGAACACTTGCTGGGCGCGGCCGGTGATCTTGGCCCCATAGAGGTTCAGGCCGATGAGGACGGCCGCAATCACGAGCGCAAACGTCTTCCCCGGCACATCGGCGATCAGGGTGAGGTAGGCGCCCAGACCGGCGAGCGCAAACGCCGACTTGAACACGAGCGAGAACCAGACTCCCACCCCGGCGACGGTGCCCATGAGTGGCCCCATGGCCCGATCGATGTAGAGATAGGTCCCTCCGGACTCGGGCATGGCTGTTGCCATCTCTGCTTTGCTGAGGGCGGCCGGCAGGACGATGAGACCGGCTACCACGAAGGCGAGGATCACCGCGGGCCCGGCGATCTCGAACGCAAGGCCCGGCAGCACGAAGATGCCGCTTCCGATCATGGCGCCGACGCTGATCGTGAAAACGGCGTAGAGCCCGAGATCCCGTTCCAATCCCTTGGCCATGCACTCCCTCGGTGCCGCGGGTACGGGGACGTGCCGCCCCTTTGCGTCGGTCACGGTAGTCCGTCGACAGAGGGCTACGCTCGCCCCATGACTCAAACCCGCCCCCTTGCCC
>SHLN01000060.1 GCA_004283105.1 Acidimicrobiia bacterium | reverse complement strand
TAGGGCTCAGACGAACCTCCATAGAAGGCGGAGGAGGGAGCCCCGCGCCACGTGTGCCGATGTGCGCGACCTGCTTTTGGCACCGTCGGAGCAGGTTCTCAATCTGTTCGCGATCTCATGTCGTTCAAGTCCGCCTTTTGGAGGCACTAGAGGGTGAGACGCGAAGGAGGTCATCATGCGTCGATTGCTAGTGGTTCTCACTGCTCTATTGATGCTGGCAGTCCTGGCCGCGCCGGCTGCTGCCAAGCCCGGAAATTCCGACACGCCGGAGAAGCCGGGGAAGCCGGGGCCGTCGCTCACGTTCAGCGTCGAGCCGTGGGCCGAGTATCAGCCTGACCGAGGCATGTGCGTAGCCGACGTTGGCGTTGATGTTGGGCATGCCGGCAAGGGGAAACGGGTCGTGTTCGAAGCTCTCCTTGATGGAGAAGTCCTGCAAGACGCCGACATGACGCTGATTACGGGGGGCCGGGTCGGTCTCCTGTTCGGCTACGAGTTCCCGTGTGATTCAGAGATCGAACTCGAGATCACGCACGTTGCCACTTTGTATGACCGGAAAGGAATCGAGCTTGTCTCGGTCACTGAGACCCGGCTCATGGACTTCTCGATATGTGAGTGCTTCCCAATATGTGAGCCCTGAGGCGTGGGGATTGGATGAGCACCCCTGGCACAGGATCGGCGTCGCGCATGAGGAGGCTTTTCCTGTACAAAGACCCTGTCGTGCAAACCGGACTGTCAGACACACTATCGGGTGGAACCACCCTCGGAGGTGACGTGACCGTCCAAGCTCCATCCCGGTCAGCGTTCACGGCGTTCGCACATGAGGTGGAACCTCGTCTCCGCTACGCGTTGGTGGCCGCCTGCGGGACGCAACGGGGTGTGGATGCCACCGTCGATGCCCTGGAATGGGCATGGGAGCACTGGGACAAGATCGAGCACGCCGGCAACCCCGCCGGGTACCTGTACCGGGTGGCGCGGCGGCGAGCCTTGCGGGACCCGTCTCGCACCTTTCCGCTGGTGCGTGACCCGGCCTCGGCCGATGACAAGCCGTGGGTGGAACCGGCCCTGACCGGGGCGCTGGAACGGCTCAGCACGAGACAGCGGCTAGTCGTGGTGATGGTGGAGGGTTTCGGATGGACGCATCAGGAAATGGCCGAGTTCCTCGGGGTGGGCCGATCCACCGTGCAAAAGCACCTGGAACGCGGCCTGGCCCGTCTCCGTCGGGATCTGGGGGTGACATCTGATGTCTGACCTCGGAACCAAGATCCGTCGCCACTACGAAGAGACCACACCGCCAATCGACATCAACGCCCTCGTCGATCGGATGGAATCCCCACCCGCTCGACCGCGACCTCAGGTTCGCCGCGGCCTACTGATTGCTTTCGTTGCCGCCGTATTGGTAGTGATCGCCGTCGCCATCCCATCGCTGTTGAACAACCCGTCCGAAACTCCAGTGATCGGTCCGAGCCTGCCGGCGCCGACCACTGTGCCATCAACCCTTGCCACCACCACGACCGTACCCGGCACCACGACTCTGCCCGTCACCACAACCGTCCCCGAACCGGCTGCGCTCGGCCCGCCGGTGATTGACACGTACGTCGAGGACATCACATTCGATGCATCCGGTGACATGTGGGCAATCCCCGGCTACAGGGCACCGGACCGAACTGACGGCTTTGCCTCCTTCGACGATGAGATTTATCGCTTCACTGCGGGCACCTGGGCATCCGTCGAATTGCCCAATGGATTCTCGCTACCGGAGGCAATCCACTGGACAGCCTCCGCCGCATCCGATGGCTCCCTCTGGCTTCCCGGCGACGGTGGGCTCGCTCGCTATGCCGACGACGAGTGGACCCTGTTCTCAGCCGACTACGGCTGTGGATCGGTCGCGGTCGATGCATCAGGTGGCGCATGGGGAACTTGCCCTGACGGACTGTGGCGCCTCGACGGCGACAGCTTCACACCGGTCTCTGCGCTGGGCCAGGACCTGTGGGGCTGGTCGGTAGGTGGCGGGCCTGACGGGACCATCTACATGCCCGTCAACGGACGCTACACATCCGAACTCTTCAGCTTCGACGGTTCGGAATGGACGAAGACGACTTGCGCCGACCAGGCACGCTCAGTCTTTGGATGTCAGCAGTTCCTCGGAGTGGGACCGACTGGAGATGTCTGGCTCCAGCTCGGCTACAACGGAATGGATGGACTCATCCGCTTGGCGGATGGGACACTCGAGCCTGAGCATGTGATCGGTCAAGCGGACGGCGCCGTCGACGTGGCATTCACGGCAGACGGCGCGGCCTGGTTCGGGGTACCCGCCGACCGCGACCGCGATTTCATACTCGCCGATGACCGCGGTTTGATACTCGCCGATTACGAGGCCAAGCTCGGCCTGTTCCGGTTCGACGGCGCCGATTGGCGCCACTACACCACTGCCGATGGATTGGCCAGTGACTCCGTCAACGCAGTCGAGGTCGCCCCGGACGGAACGCTCTGGGTCGCCACCGACCAGGGAATCGACGTGTACAACGAAGAACTGGATAACTTCGCCCCGGCGAATCCCTGACCCCGCCATGCGAGGATCACCCAGCCTGCACCCACCGAACGATGGCTCGTACTAGCAAAAGCGGCCGGCCTCGCCGCTTCCTTCAAACTTCAAGGGGGTAGACAACCTTTACCACCTCGCACTGTGTGATTGTCGGAATGTGCCCCATGAACGGCGCTATTCGCGCCCTCCGTAAAGACCCCCATCGTGAATCTGATGCCGGGAAGGTCTGCGCGGGGCTCAGAAGCGCCGGAAGGCGGCCCAGCTGACTCCGAAGATGGCCGCGCCGGTCACGTACTGCGCCACCAGCCATCCGCCCGTGTGTCCACCGAGCGAGCACAACCCGGCCCCGACGAGCAACACCACTCCCCCACCTGCGGACGCCAGAAGACCCCAGCGGCGCAGAATCACGAAGCCGGCGATGGTTGCCAGCAGCGAGAGCTCGAATCCGAGTCCCACCAGAACGGCGGCGGCGCTCGGGTCTTCGGCCGGTGGAGCAGGCGCCAGGCTGAACACGACGTAGAGCGACACTGCCCAGAGCACGGCGACTGCCAGCATGAGCCGAAGGGGAATTCGATCATCGAGTCGGCGCCAGGCAGTCGATTCTGCCGCGACCGTGTCCGGGACGGCATGGCTTCGGGTATCGGTCGTCATCGCAGATCCTCCCTGTCGGCGTGGGCGGCAGTGTAATTGGGCACGGGAGTCGCCGGTGCTCGGGTTCTCCAGCGGCCCGGATGGGCGCAGTACGCTGCCGTCAGTAACGACAGGACCGTCTATCACCACCCGCACCCCATCCCGGACCAGAGACAGAAACGCGCTCCGGACGCGGCGGAGCATCGGTCTCGCCCTCGGCCTGTTCGTCCTCGTGCTCCCCTGGTTTCTGAACCTCGAGGGCCTGTCCGAGCCCGGCCATCGCATGCTCGGCGTGTTCCTCATGGCCATCGTGCTGTGGGTCACCGAGGCCATCCCGCTCTACGCCACCGCCGCCCTCATCATCTTCTTGCAGATCCTCTTCATCAGCGACCAGGCGCTCTGGGACCTCCCGGCGGGCTTCGAGGCACCTACCTCTGCCTCCTACTTCGCCACTCTCGCCCATCCGGTCCTCATGCTCTTCCTGGGCGGGTTCTTCCTGGCCGAGGGTGCCGCCCGGTACCGGCTCGACCGGAACCTGGCTCGCATCATGTTGCGCCCCTTTGGCGACTCGCCCGCCATGATCGTGCTCGGCCTCATGGTGATCACTGCCGCGTTCTCGATGTTCATGAGCAACACGGCCACCACCGCCACGTTCCTGGCCGTCGTGCTCCCGGTCGTCGCGACGCTCGAACCCGGCGATCGGCTCCGGGTGGCGCTTGTCATGGCCATCCCGCTCGCCGCCAACATCGGCGGCATCGCCCCCCCGGTCGGGACGCCCCCCAACGCCATCGCCATCGGCTCGCTCGAGGAGGCCGGTATCTCGGTGAGCTTCATCCGATGGATGGCGCTCGCCACCCCCGCCATGATCGTGCTGCTCCTGTTTGGCTGGCAACTGATCGTCCGACTGTTCCCCGCCTCAACCGAACGGCTGACCCTCAACATCGAGGGCTCCTTCGATCAAACCCGGCCCGCCCTCGTCTTCTACCTGACGGCCGCCGCCACCATCGTTCTGTGGCTGTCTGAGCCCATCCACGGCGTGAGCGCCTCGGTGGTCGGGTTCATGCCGGTGGTGGTATTGCTGGCCACCGGCGTCCTCGACTCGAAGGATCTTCAGAAGATGCCCTGGCACGTCCTCTGGCTCGTGGCCGGCGGCGTAGCGCTCGGCCTGGCGGTCAACGACTCGGGGCTCGACCGCTGGCTCATCGACCAGGTCGGCTGGGACGCCGTTCCCGTCGGCCTGCTGGCACTCGCCCTCGCCTTCGTGGCGACGTCGATGAGCACGGTCATCTCGAACTCCGCGGCCGCCAACCTGCTCATCCCCATCGGTCTCACGCTCACCGTGTCGGGCACCGTGGATCTCGAGCCCCTGGCGGCCGGTTTCTTCATCGCCATCGGAGCGTCGCTCGCCATGGCGCTTCCGGTCAGCACCCCTCCAAACGCCATCGCCTACAGCACCGGCGCCCTCACTACCGGCGCCATGGCGAGGGTCGGGCTGGCGGTCGGGGTCGTAGGACTCGCCCTCTTCGTATTCATCGCTCCGCTGCTGTGGGAGCTCATGGGGGTAAGTCCGTGACCGACCGCAGCGTCATCCTCATGGCGGCGGCCGATTCCATCGAACGCGATCGCCTGCGTGACCAGGTCGATGACCTCACCACCGAGGTCGTCCGGGTAGAGGTGGTGAGTGGCCCGGCCGAGCTGCGCGCCCGGCTCCAGGAACTGTCGGCGGCCGGCACGGTAGTGCCGCTCGTCATCATCGATGAAGAGCTAGAGAGTGCCGACGGGGAGATGCACAGCGCCGCCACGGAGGTAGGCGCCGCCGTTCTACAGCGGAGCTCGCCATCGGCGGCGGCCGAGCTGGAGACGGCCCGCAAGCGTATTCGCAGGCTTCAGCGGACCTTCTTCGGTGACTCCGGGTTGAGTGATGACGAAGTCGAGGAGGCGATGATCGAAGAGATCGACCGGGCGCTCGACCATCCCGAACGGGTTGTCTATCCACCCGGGACCATCCTTCTCGAAGAGAACCAGCCGGTCGACGGCATCCAGATCGTCATGGCAGGGCGGGTCCGGCTGTTCCGCCACGTCGAAGGGCACGACGTCATCTTCCATTCCCGAACGGCCGGACGGATCGTCGGCCTGTCCGCCACGGCCCTCCGCCAACCGGCCGCCTTCACCGCCCAGGCGGTCACGGAGCTGACGGCCATCCCGGTCAGTTTCGAACAGCTCGAGACCGCATTGCAGAAGAGCCAATCGCTCTCCATTCACCTCGTGGACGTGCTCGTTCGCTCGCTGGCCCGCCGCAATCTGCGCACCGTCGAGCAACGGGTCCACATCGACCGTCTCGCCCGGGAACTGGCGGTGGAGCGCGATCAGCTCGCCAACGCCCTCGCCCGCCTCGAGCAGGCCCAGACCCGGCTCATCGAGTCCGAGAAGATGGCGACGCTCGGGCAACTTGTCGCCGGCGTGGCCCACGAGCTCAACAACCCGGTGGCCGCCATCGAACGCGGCGCCGACTTCCTGACCGAAGACATCGAACGGCTCTCGGCCGTCCATCCGCGTTCGGACGTGGTCCTGGCGAGCCTCGAGCGGGCCAGGACCCAGGCTCCGCTCGCGACGCGGGAAGAACGCGAGTTGCGAAGGGACCTGGCAACCGAGCTCGGCGATGGGGCGTTGGCCGATCGGCTGGTGGGGCTCGGAATCCACACCGGCGCCGGGGCGGCCGATCTGCTGGAGGGTTTGTCGGAAGCCGAGCGAGATGCCCGTCTCGACGAGATGGAGCTGTACTACCGGCTCGGCCGGTCGGTGCGCAATCTCCGGAGCTCCGCGTCCCGGATTGCCTCACACGTCAAGAGCCTCCGCTCCTATGCCAGGGCCGATCGGGAGAAGCGGACCGACGTGAGCATTGAGGAGGGCATGGAGGAAAGCCTCATGTTGCTCAACCACAAGCTCGGCGACATCGAACTGGTGCGGGCCTACTCGGCGGTTCCCCCCATGACCGGATTTGCCGGCGAGCTCAACCAGGTCTGGACCAACCTGCTCTCGAATGCGATTCAGGCAATGACCGACACCGGGACGCTCACCGTGGCGACCCGGGCGCCCGACCCGGGCCATGTCGAGGCGACCATCACCGATACCGGCCCGGGAATCGCCGAGGAAGACCTGGCCCGCATCTTCGACCTCCATTTCACGACCAAGGAGGGTCGGGTCGAGTTCGGGCTCGGGCTTGGTTTGACCATCACCCGCGACATAGTGGAACGGCACAACGGCACCATCGAGGTTGAGTCACGCCCGGGCCAGACGACCTTCCGGGTGACCCTGCCCGTGGACGGCGTCGACGCCACCGAACACGCAACGAAGGACTGATTATGAGCACCATCACCATCCTCGTATTGGAGGACGAGCCGGAAGTGAGGGCAGCCATCGCCCGCGACCTCGAACCCTTCGCCGGCTCGTTCCGGATCGAAATGGCCGACGCGGCCGACGACGCCCGCAGCGTGATCGCAGAGACGCTCGAGGCGGACGGCGAGGTCGGGCTCATCCTGTGCGACCACCTCCTGCCCGGGTTGCGCGGTACCGAGTTCCTCATCGAGCTCGACCACGATCCGGCAACGGCTCCGATGCGCAAGGTGCTCATTACCGGTCAGGCCGGCCACGAAGACACGATTCGCGCCATCAACGAGGGTGGCCTCGACCATTACATTGCCAAGCCGTGGACGGCAGAGGAGCTGCACACTGTCGTGCGCGAGCAGCTCACCGAATACGTGCTTGCCGAAGTCGAGGATCTCCTCCCCTACGTCAACATCCTGGATGGGCCGAGATTGCTGGAGGCGATCTCGGAGCGGGGATGGGATCGGTAGCTAGCCCGCTACCCGCTGCCCGCTATCCGCTGCCCGCCGGAATAGTCCTGGGCGGCGGTGAACATCCAGACCATGCCCGACACGGTTCTGAGCGGGTAGCGGGGTGCCGGTAGCGGGTAGCGGCCGAGCTACTCGGCCAGCGCGACCGCTCGCGCAATCTCGAGGTTGAGTTGGGCTGCCTTTCGATCCCGGCGGCCGAGGCCGCATGAGGCGGCGACGTCGATGGGACGGCCGAGGTTGAACTCGATCTGATCCCGGATGAGGACGAGATCTTTGATGAGGCTCTTCTCGTGGATGAAGCCACCGATGAAGCGGACCTTGTCGGGAATCCACAGGCGGGAAAGCGGCTCGTAGTAATCGGGGTCCATGGTCGGCGGGCGGTCGCCGTGGGCAAGGGGGACGTGGACATAATCGAGGACACGCCCGGCGGGCCACTCGCCCATGATGGCGTTGGCCAGAACGACCAGCGGACCGGCATCCGAAGGGTCGCCCATCGACACGTTGTTGAGGTCTCCGAGACAGAGATGCAGGCCGAAGCGGGCACCGGCGGGCGCCGCCTCGACCAGCCGGAGGATCTCACGCGCCATCCGCTTGGCGGCGGCCGGCTGGGCGGCGCGGGGGAGCTTGCTCAGCATGACGAGCTCGATGGGCACCTCCAGCTGAAAGACGGCCAGGTCCCCGGCTCGCGCCCAGATGGCCGCAATCTCCCGGATCGTCGCGTCACGGAACGGCGCCAGGTTCCGCAGAGCAATGGGCAGGTTGAAGCCAAACGCGATGGCGGCAACATCGAGGTGGCCGGGGATGCCGATCTGGAATCGCCGCCCTGAGCCGTGGACGAGGTCCTGGTACGCCTGCCACGACGTCTCGAATTCGACGTAGTAATCCAGGTCGATCCACCGGAGCTTGCGCCCCTTCCTCACCCGGAATGCGGGCGTGTCGGTGTACCCGGTCCACCCACCATCGCGCACCAGTTCGAGGTCGGGGTGACCGCGCAGGTCCTCGACGAGACGGTTCACCCAGTCGCTGCGGTCGCCCGTCTCTCCATCGGGCATGCACGGGCCGATCGTGTTGCCCAGGATGCTCGTTGCCCACGTCAGGGCCTCCCGGGTGCTGTCGGCGGGCAGGCTTCCCACGAGGTGGACGGAGCGATCGGTCATGGGTGAAGTATGGAGTTCGGCTTCGGTGTCGGCAAGCGACTACTCCCCCGGATACCGAACACCGACCTGGTCGCGAACGGCGTCCAGTACTCGCATGACGGCGAGAGAGTCGTCGAGCGTTCTCATGGGGCTCTCCGTCTCACCTGCCAGCAATGCCCGATGCACCTCGGCCACCTCGAACCGATATCCGCTCCCACCGATGGGCAGGTCGATCTCGCGAACCGCTCCGTCCGCGCCGATGACGTCGAGACGCTCGGGGTTGTGGAATCGCGGGTGAACCCACACTCGCCCTTCCGTCCCAACCACGTGGGCTTCTGTGGGCGAGTCGGCCATGAATGTGGCGTACGCCGACGAGATGGCTCCGCCGGGGAATGTCATCGAGACGGCGACCTGCTCATCGACCCCGCTCGCTCCGATCGATGCCGAGGCGGCAATCGATTCGGGCTCACCGAGCAGGAGCATGGCGAGTGAGATCGGATAGACCCCCAGGTCGAGGAGCGCTCCCCCTCCCAACGACGGCTCGACAAGACGGTGGCCGGCCCCTGCGTTTGCACGGAACCCGAAGTCTGCGGCAACGGTGCGGATCTCCCCGATGGCCCCACCGCTGACGAGCTCTCGAAGTTCAACGATGGCCGGGATGAACCGCATCCACATGGCTTCCATGAGGAACACCCCGGCCGAGCGCGCCGCCGCCACCATCTCGGCCGCTTGTCCGGAGTTCAGGGCAAACGGCTTCTCGCACAGGACTGCCTTGCCGGCGGCGATGGCGTCGAGCGTGTTCTGGTAGTGCAGGTCGTTTCTGGTGGCGACATAGATGGCGTCGATGTCATCGTCGGCCAGCAAGTCCTCGTAGCTCCCGTAGGCGGCCGGGATTTCGAAGCGCCCGGCGAACGTACCGGCGCGCTCGATGCTCCTGGAACCAACCGCGGCCACCCGGCCGCCCCCGGCTTCCCGGATGCCGAGTACCAGCGCCCCGGCGATCTTTCCGGCTCCGAGGATTCCCCAGTTGATCATGTCAGTTGTCCTCAATCCCGAGTAGTCGTTCCATCATTGCCGAGCGGAAGGCGGGAAGGAAACCCGGGATGTGGCCCGATCCCTCCATGCTCCACAGTTCCACCGACGCCGACGGGGCACAGTCTTCCCACACGGTGATGGTCGTCTCCTCGCCCGGCACAAGGAGGTCGTAGTCGAATGGGCCTTTGGTGGCCGACGCATCGGTGCACTCGCCTGCGCCTCGCCACAGGTCGACGGTGTCCTGGGCCCCGAGTACTCGACCTCCGAGGAAGACCCCTCCCTCGAACGGGACGGTGCCGTCGTCTGTGCCCTGAATGAAGAGGACTCTCGTCGGCGCCAGGCAGTCCGAACCCGTCCCGAACACGCCCCCGGCGATGGCGGCGATCCCGGCGATGCGGTCGGGGATATCGCAGGCGAGTTTGTTGGCCATGAAGCCCCCGTTGGAGTGCCCAACCAGATAGACCCGGTCGGGATCGGCGTTGTAGCCGGCAATGACCTCGTCGATCAACCCTTCCAGGTATCCGGCATCATCGACGAACTGCTCGAAGTCGGTGGCGTTCCAGAATTGATTGCCTCGCTCATCGGTCGTCCCGTCGGGTGTCAGCGTGAGGTAGCCGAGGTCCGAACCGGTTGAACTCACGCCCAGGTATAGATCCTGCAGTTCTCCGGTGGCCGTGTAGCCGTGCAGCAGCACCACGAGCGGCAGCGGTTCACCGTCTGCCTCCCAGGCGGGTGGTATGACGAGACGGGAGGGCCGCTCCTCCCCGACGAACGCCACCAGTGGATCGGCGTCCACAGTGGTAGTCGTCGCCGGAGTCGATGTGGTCGTGGTGGTCGTCTCTTCGGTCGCGCCTGTGCCGCTACAGGCGGCGGCAAGCACCACGATCCCGAGGGCGAGGAGCCTCACTCCTCGAGCCACGAACGGAAGAACGCCACCGCCTGGACCCGCAAGCGTTCGGACTCATCGGCCAGGCGCTTCGAGAACTCCGAAGGATCGAGGCCCGCCGCCTCCAGGTCACCCGACCCTTCCTCTGCCATCCAGCCCGCCCACATCTCCGGGGTCAGCTCCGGATGTGATTGCACACCCAGGGCCGATCCGTACCGAAAGGCGTGCGGGTACCGGCCGGTGAACGCCAGCAACTCGGCGCCGTCGGGAAGGTCGAACGTGTCCTGGTGCCAGGCGACCACGGTGCCGTCGAGGGCGGCGACGGTCGGGTCGGACGCTCCAGCCTCGGTGCGGTCGAGCGTCAGGAAGCCAATCTCCTTTCCGTCACCCAGATAGGCGCGCCCACCGATAACGTCGGCCAGCAGCTGGGACCCGAGACACACGCCGAGCACCGGAGTCTCCTGCTCGAGTTGCTCCCGTAGGAAGTCTTTCTCTGACACCAGCCACGGGTACTTGTCGGTTTCGTAGGCGCCCATGTGCCCGCCCAACACAACCACCTTGTCCCACTCGTCGGACGGCACCGCATCACCCTCGCTCAGGTCGACCATCGTGTGCTCGGCTCCCACCTCGGCCAGCGCGTCGGCCAGCCAGCCGGGGGTCACGAGCGGACCATGAGCAAAGACGAGGACGTTCACTGGTAGGACTCGATGGGCGGGCAGGCACACATGATGTTGCGGTCGCCGTACTTGTGGTCGATCCGTCCTACCGGCGGCCAGTACTTCGACTCCCGCAAATACGGGACCGGGAAGCCTCCCTGCTCCCTCGTGTACGGGCGGTCCCACTCCTCGCTGGAGATCGCGTAGGCGGTGTGCGGGGCGTGCCGGAGCGGACTGTCCTCCACTTCGATCCGGCCGGCTTCGACGTCCTCGATCTCGGCGCGGATGGCCAGCATCGCGTCGCAGAACCTATCGAGCTCGAATTTCGACTCCGACTCGGTCGGTTCGATCATGAGGGTCCCCGGCACCGGGAACGACATGGTTGGAGCGTGGAAGCCGAAGTCCATGAGGCGCTTGGCGACGTCGTCGGCGGTCACGTGGGTTTCCTTCGTGATTGGCCGCAGGTCGATGATGCACTCGTGGGCGACCAGGTCGCCTGCCCCGGTGTAGAGGATGGGGTAGGACGGGGCGAGCCGGTGCGCCACGTAGTTGGCATTCAAGATGGCAACCTCGGTGGCGGCCCGCAGGCCGTCGGCGCTCATGAGGGCGATGAACATCCAGGAGATCGGCAAGATCCCCGGCGACCCCCATGGGGCGGCAGAAACAGCACCGGCACCGGTGTCGGGCCCGGCCTCTGCGACCAGGGGGTGGTTGGGGATGAACGGAGCCAGATGGCTCTTCACTCCGATCGGTCCCACTCCCGGGCCTCCGCCTCCGTGGGGGATGCAGAACGTCTTGTGCAGATTGAGGTGGGAGACATCCGCCCCGAACTGCCCTGGCTTTGCGACCCCCACCATGGCGTTCAGATTGGCGC
>SHLN01000059.1 GCA_004283105.1 Acidimicrobiia bacterium | reverse complement strand
CTTTCTCCTGCTCGTCGGCACCCCGGCGGCCGCGTTCGGCCAGGAAGATGCTCCGGCCGACGAAGGCGTCGACCGGGCCATCGCCGAAGGGCGGCTCGTGTATGAGGCCAACTGCTCGGCCTGTCACAAGTCGGACGGCAGCGGTGTCTCCGGCAATTTCCCGCAGTTGCTCGACAATCCGGACCTCGACGACACCGACTACGTGCGGAGCGTCATTCTCAACGGTCTCTCCGGCGAGATCGAAGCGCTCGGCGAGACCTACAACGGCAACATGCCCGCCTTCAACCTCCTCTCCGAGAACGACGTGACCTCCCTCATCGTCTTCCTTCAGGAGGGCCTCGGCCAGCCGCTGCCTCCGGCGCCGCCGAGCGCCGATCCGGGTGGGACGGCCGGGACGAGCCTGCCGGGCAGCGCCGTCCTGACCTATGGCCTCGGGTTCCTCATTGCCATCGGCGGCATCATCGTGGTCATCGGGCCCATGGTGCTGGCGAAGGCGGACGGCGGAACGTTCTCACCCGTTCAGACGTGGCTCAAGTCCGCTGCCATCGTCCTCTACTTCATCGTCGCCACCGTGTTCATTCCATCCATGGTCGTTGAATCCGGCACGCTGGCGTCGCCGCCATCGGTCTGGGGAGATCTCATCTCGAGCGACCTGTGGGACATCATCCGCAGCCTCATCGGCACCGGTGTCTGGCTGGTGGCGCTCGGGGTCGGGATCTGGGGTCTGCGACGAGTGCAGCGGGACAGGGTCATTTAGATGTCGGGGCTGCAGTTCTATGACGAGAACATCCCGTGCCTGGCGGCCTGTCCCGTTCATACGAATGCCGGCGCCTATGTAGCCGCCATCGCCGACGGGGATGACCTCACCGCTTATCTGACCGCTCGCCTGCCAAATCCGTTTGCGTCGGCGTGCGGGCGGGTGTGCGCTGCCCCGTGTGAGGATGCCTGCCGGCGGGGAGAGATCGACTCTCCCATCGCCATTCGAGCCCTCAAGCGGTTCGTCACCGAGAAGTACGGTGTGGAAAGCGACGCAGACGAGGCGTGGCGAGCAGTCGCCGCGCCCACCGGTCCCGATCGCGCCGAGAGCATTGGCATCATCGGAGGCGGACCGGCCGGCATGTCGTGCGCCCATGACCTGCGACGCCATGGGTACCAGGTCACCGTGTATGAGGCGACGGGCCAGCTGGGCGGAATGATGAAGCTCGGCATCCCCGAGTACCGACTCGATCGCGATCTGCTCGAGGCCGAACTCCAGGCCATCGTCGACCTCGGTGTAGAGGTACATCTCAACACCAAGCTCGGTGAGGACGTCACCTTCGCCGAGCTGCAGGCGCGCCACGATGCCCTCTTCCTGTCGATCGGGGCCACCCTCGGCCGTGGCCTGGACATCGAGGGCCATCAGTCCGACGGGGTGCTCAAGGCCATCGAATTCCTCATCAACGCCAACCAGGGTTTCGAAGTCGAAGTGGGGGATCGGGTCATCGTTATCGGAGGCGGCGACGTCGCCATGGACGCAGCTCGCACCGCCCTGCGGCGGGCCGACTACGAAGCGGCCGCCGTCTCGACAGAAGACATCAAGGCCGACGAGCGCAACGTCATGACCGAGGCGCTCGACGCCGCCCGCACGGCTACCCGGGCCGGCGCCGCCCAGGTCACGGTGATCTCGCTGGAGTCCGAAGCCGAAATGCCGGCGTCGCCGTTCGAGCTCGAAGAGGCAGCCGAGGAGGACATCACGTTCATCCACCGGCGCGGGCCGGCCCGGATTGTGGCCGAAAACGGCAAGGTGACCGGTCTCGAGACGATCGGTGTCATGTCCGTCTTCGACGCCGACGGACGGTTCTCACCAACGTTCGATGCCGACGACCGCAAAACCTTCGAGGCCGATACAGTCATTCTCGCCATCGGCCAGGCCGTGGACGTCGATGCCATGGGGCCCGACGGTCCGGCCATCTCGCCCCGCAAGACCATCATGGTGGGCGATGACACGCTCGCCACGTCGCTCGACCGGGTATGGGCAGGTGGGGATGCCGCCCGCGGACCCCGCACGCTCATCGAGGCGATTGCCGACGGCCGCAGCGCCGCCACCGAGATCCACGAACACTTCACCGGCGAATCACCGGCAGACGTGAAGGGTGAGCTGGTCGAGCTCCAACAGTTCCATCGGCTCACCGACACGTACGACCGCGACGGTCGGTTCGATGTGCCCACCCTCCCGACGGATCGGCGGGTCGGGCTGGCCGAGGTGGAGACGGGATTCACCGAGCAGCAGGCGCGTTGCGAGGCCGCCCGGTGCCTGCGTTGTTTCGCCAACATCACACTCGACGTCGACAAGTGCGTGCTGTGCGCCCTGTGTGCCGATGTGTGTCCGCTCGACCTCATTTCGCTTGTCCCGGCTGAAGAGGTTGGCGGGCCGATCGGTAGCACCACCTTGCTGCTCGACGAACGAGCCTGTATCCGCTGCGGGCTCTGCATTGAACGCTGCCCGCCCGATGCCCTATCTATGTCCGTCTGGACGGGGGTCGGAGTACCCAAGATCGGAGAGCTCGTGTGAACGTAAAAGAACGCGTGAGAGACTCGACCATCGGCCGGTCCATTTTCCGGATCCCAGAGCGGGTGACGGAACGAGACCGGGCTGCCGGCCACTGGGCCAGTTTCCTCATGCATCTCTATCCCGTGAAGGTGCGCCGGGTCGAGCTCACGTTCAAGTACTCGGCCTTTCTCGGGGTGGCCTCACTCGTGCTATTCGGCTCGCTGCTCGTTTCGGGGATCTTCCTCATGTTCTTCTACGTTCCGTCCCCGGCCAATGCCTACGGCAACATCCAGGCAATTCAGACCGAGGTGCCCTTCGGCCAGTACCTGCGCAACGTGCATCGCTGGTCGGCCCACCTCATGGTGCTGGCGGTCGCCGCCCATATGGCCCGAGTGTTCTACCGGGGTGCGTACAAGTCGCCCAAAGAGTTCAACTGGGTGATCGGCGTGTTGTTGCTGGTTGTCACTTTGCTGCTCTCCTTTACCGGCTACCTGCTCCCGTGGGATCAGCTCGCCTACTGGGCAGTCACGGTGGGGACGGCGATGGCCTCCTACGTGCCGATCGTGGGCGACCAGGTGCGAGATCTGCTGCTGGGTGGGCCGACGGTCGGATCGGCCACGCTGCTGCGGTTCTACGTGCTGCACGTGGCGGTGCTGCCCGTGGCACTCGTAGCGCTCGTCACCGCCCACCTGTGGCGCTGGCGCAAGGACTCGATGCTCACCACCGACGAGATCGGCGACCCCGACGAGCCGGTGGCCAAGCTCCAGCCGGGCCTGCCGATGACCGAACCGGCCAACGGTGAGCCCATCGTCCTCGATGGAAAACGGGTCCTCGGCGTGGTCCCGGGCAAACCGGCAGCCGGCGACCGCAAGGAGCTGTCCGATGAGGATCCGGTCATGGTGTGGCCACATCTCCTGGTCCGGCACGCCGTCGCCGCCCTGGCGGTGCTGTTCGTGGTGCTGCTCATTGCCCTCACCTTTGATGCGCCCCTGAAGGAGATTGCCAACCCCACCGACACCCCCAACCCGGAGAAGGCGCCCTGGTACTTCGCGGCGCTCCAGGAGCTCCTGGCGCACTTCCACCCGCTGGTGGCGGGAGTCCTCGTACCGGGAGCGATCGTGATGGGTCTCATGGCCCTGCCGTACATGGACCGCAACCCCCGCTTTGGTCCGGAGTTCCGGCGCATTGCCCGAATCACCTTCACCATCTTCATGGTGATCTGGATCATTCTGACGTTGATTGGATTTGCCTTCCGAGGACCGAGTTGGTCCTGGGTGTGGCCGTGGGAGGAATGGCATGGTGAGTTATGAGTGACGCGCTCGACCGACGGGAATTCCTGGCCACGGGCTGGAAGGTCGGCGCCGGCCTCCTGGCAGCGGCCGGGTTGTGGACGAGCTGGGACTACCTGTGGCCGCGTCTCGGAGCCGGCTTCGCCGCCAAGGTCAAAACGGTGGCCCCCGACGCCGTTCCGGCCAACACCGTGCTCGAGATACCCGAAGCTCGCGCCTATCTGACCAAAGTCAACGACGAAGTCGTGGCCCTTTCCGAGATCTGCACCCATCTCGGGTGCAAGGTCCCGTTCTGTGACTCTTCCGGCCAATTCGAGTGCCCCTGCCACGGCACCGTGTTCAATCGGGCTGGAGATCATCTAGCCGGTCCGGCCCCGCGCGGCATGGACCGATACAAGGTCGAGATTGTCGACGGGGTGGTCGAGGTCGACACGAGCGAGAAGACGAGTGGACCGGCCCCCGGGACCGAGACGATAAACGAGCCGCCCCTCGGCCCACCGTGTGGAGACAGCCATGCCTGAACGCCCGGTGGATGAAGCTCTCGAGCAGTCGACCAACAAATGGATGGTGTGGGGGGTCGGCCTTATGGTGGCTATGGCACTCATCTTCCCGATCTATCGGTTCTACGAACCGTCGAGTCGGGAGGCCGATAGAGCGGCCCAACTCGGGTTCCTGGCCGAGCAGGGCTCCGAGTTGTTCACCGACAATTGCACGGCCTGTCACGGCATCGACGGAATGGGCGGGACTGCTCCCGCCCTCAACTCGATGCAGTTCCTCGAGGCGGCCTCCAACGAGCAGATCTCGGCGCTGATCTCGGTCGGTGTGCCCGGCTCACAGATGAGCGCCTACTCGCTGGATTTCGGCGGTTCACTCACCCTGCAGCAGATCGAGGCCATCACCACGTATCTGCGTGGCCTGGAGGAGACGGCTCCCGACTTCCCCGAGTGGCGAGACCCGCTCGGCCTCACCCAGAGCGGATAGGTTCTGCCGGGACGCAGGTGAGAACGGGGTATCGGACGGTGCGGGCCTAATCTGCGCACCTCCCTGCGACAGAAGGCATTTCCATGACGACACCTATTGTGCGCGTCGAAGGCATCACGAAGACCTTTGGCGACACCGTCAAGGCGCTCGACAGCGTGTCTCTCGAGTTCCAGCCCGGCATCATCTACGGACTCCTCGGCCCGAACGGCGCCGGCAAGACGACCCTCATTCGCGTGCTGACCACGCTGCTTCGTCCCGACTCGGGACGGGCCGAGGTAGCCGGTGTCGACGTGCTGGCAGACCCGAAGGCGGCGCGGACCAAGATCGGCCTGGCCGGCCAGTTTGCAGCCGTCGATGACTACCTGACCGGCCGGGAGAACGTGGAGATGGTGGGCCGGCTCTACGGCTTGTCGATTGCCGAATCCAAGCAGCGCGCCGACGACGTCCTCGAGCGAATCCGCCTCCAGGACGCTGCTGATCGTCAGGTGAAGACCTATTCGGGGGGCATGCAACGCCGTCTCGACCTGGCCGCCTCCCTGGTTGGGAGACCGGAGGTCCTGTTCCTGGACGAGCCAACCACCGGAATCGACCCCCGCAGCCGGATCGACATCTGGGAGCTGATCTCCGACCTCGTCGACGGGGGCACGACCGTGTTGTTGACGACCCAGTACCTCGATGAAGCCGATCAACTTGCCGACCGGATCGCCGTTATCGACGAGGGCCGCCTCATCAGCGAGGGAACCTCGGACGACCTCAAGGACACGCTCGGCGGCTCGGTCATCGAGCTGAGCGTGCCAGAAGATCGCCAGGCCGAAACCATCGATGCGCTGCGGGCCATCTGCGGCACAGAACCGCTCATCCACGAGCTCACCAACGAAATCACCGTCCCGGCGGTCGAGGGAGCGAAGACTCTGACCGAGGTGGTGCGGACCCTCGATGCGGCATCGATCACGCCGAACGACATCGCCCTGCACAAGCCGAGCCTCGACGACGTCTTCCTGACCCTGACCGGGCGTCCCGCCGAGTCCGAGGAAACCGAGGAACCATCCACGAACGGCCAACGAGGTCGCCGCCGAAGGAGGAAGCAATGACCGCGACAACCGCACCAACCAAACCCGGTCGGGTGGCGGCGACGCTCCCGCGGACGATCCGCGACATCATCGTCATCATCAAGCGGAACCTGCTGCGCAATCTCCGGCTTCCTCAGCTGATCGTGCTCTCGACCATCCAGCCGATCATGTTCCTGCTGCTGTTCACGTATGTCTTCGGCGGCGCCATCGGGGGCACGCTTCCGGATGCGGCCGCCGGTGAGTACGTCAACTGGCTCATCCCCGGCCTGCTCGTGCAAACGGCCGCCTTCGGCGCCGGTCAAACGGCGTTCGGTCTCACCGAGGATCTCGCCAAAGGAGTCATCGATCGGTTCCGGTCCCTGCCGATGGCCCGGTCGGCGGTCCTGGCCGGGCGGACGTTCTCGGACCTCATCCGCAACGGCTTCGTGATCACCCTCATGCTCGTCGTTGGGTTCATCATCGGCTTCCGGTACCAGACGAGCTTTGCCGGTCTGATCGGTGGTCTGGCTCTGGCCATGGTCTTCTCGTTCGCGTTCTCGTGGATCATGGCCACGATCGGCTTGTTCGTGAAGAACCCCGAAGCCGTCCAGGCCGCCACGTTCATTCCCGTGTTCCCGCTCGTGTTCGCCAGTTCGGTATTCGTTCCCACCCAGACGATGCCGAGCTGGTTGCGCGCCTTCGCCGACAACCAGCCGGTCACCGTGACCGTCGACGCCTTGCGAGGCTTGATTCTCGGGGAGGGGGCGCTGCTTCCCGGAAGTACCGTCCTCGGGCAGGCGTCCCTGTCCCTCTTTTACTCGGGTCTCATTCTGGCGGTATTCGTGCCCCTCTCCATCCGCCTCTACCGCCGCAGCGTCAACTGATCCCGGGATGGCAAACCTGCCCCCGCACGCCAAATTGACCTACTCATCTCATGGGGAGGATGCCGTGCTGGCGGCCATCTACGAAGAACACGGGGGCCTGCCAGAAGCCGGGTTCTACGTCGACGTGGGTGCCTACCACCCGACGGCGGTGTCAAACACGGCCCTGCTGTACGAGGCCGGATGGCGGGGCATCAACATCGAGCCCAATCCGGCCATGGCCGACTACCTGACGCGACTGCGACCCGGCGATATCACGCTCCAGCAGGCGGCGGGCACGCCGGGTCGAACAGCCGATTTGTTGTTCTTCGGAGATTGGGCGTCGTCGAACACCCTCGACCCGGACTTCGGCACCATGATCAGCACGAGCCAGAACGTACCCATTGAACGGTCTATCCCGACCGCGGTGGTGCCGCTGTCGGACGTATTCGCCGAGCACCTCCCCCCGTACCTCGGCATTGATTTCCTGACCGTCGATGTCGAGGGGATGGACGTTGAGGTCCTCGAGTCCAACGACTGGGGCCGGTATCGACCGGGCGTCGTCGCCGTCGAGGATCTCACGCTCCGACTCGAAGAACCTGCCGATTCGGCGGTATTCCGATTGCTCACCGCCGAGGGCTACCGATTTGTGTCTCACGCCCTCAAGACCAGCTTCTACCTCTCGCCGGAGCTGGCGACCACGTAACGTCGACCGGGGACAACGCCTCTAGTCGGGGGAGCCGGTTCGGACGATCCTGATCTCATGACGACGACCAACCGCCACACAGCCACCCGGGTTCTCGTCGGGGCAGTCCTCGGCCTCGTCGCCGGGGCGATCGTCTCGATCAACGTCGTGATCTTCTCCGGCATCGAAGACGGCTATGAGGCCAGCGTGACCGATGTCTTCGAGCAGAACGCTCTCGTCGGTGTCATCGCCGCGCTGGTCCTCCTTGCCGGTCCGGTGATCGGCGTCATCATCGCACTGCGTCAACCACCAGCCCGTTGATCTCGGGGACTACCGGGCCCGCGGTTCCTGCCTACTGCTCCGCTCGCAGGAAGTCCTCGACGAGCTCGCCGAACAGCTCCGGGGCTTCGAGCTGGGGGACGTGCCCGACGCCTGGCAGCAGTTCGAGTCGCCAGTCGGGACGCTGTTCGATGGCCCACTCAGCCGAAGCGGGCGAGACGATGGAGTCCTCTTCGCCATGGATGAGCAGTACCGGGCACTCGATCGCCTGCAGAGTCTTGCGGAATGCCTTGCGGCGCACGAGCACACCGGCGATGGAGCGTGATGCCTGCAAGAAGGAGGGGACCGCCCACTCCATCTGCTTGCGAAGCCGGATCATTTCGAGGTTGAGCTCACGCCCGTGAGTGGGGAGGTCGGCAGGATTGGCCGTCACGGCCGCCAGGGTCTCCTCGAGTTGCTGCTCGGGTGTGGCCCGTGCGTAGTACCGGCTCATTGCCGCTTCGCCGACGCCCGGGATGAGTGGTACGAACAGCCGCTGCATGGTGAACACGTTTACGGCCCCGGCGTCTGCCAGGGGAAGGGCCGGATTGACGAGGATGAGAGCGCTCACGGCAGCCGGGTGTGCGGCCGCTTGCAGAATGGAGACGAGGCCGCCCATCGAATTGCCGATGAGTCCGACCGGCTCGTCGGGCGAGATGGCGCCGATGAAGTCGTCCAGCAGGCGCTGATTGGCCTGGACCGTCGACTTTCGGCCCGCCGGGGGAGAGAGGCCGAACCCGGCCAGGTCGACTGCGACGACGCGATGGGTTTCGGCCAACCGATGGGCCACGTGGAGCCAGTTGAGGTGCGATCCACCCAGGCCGTGGACGAGCACGAGCGGCGATCCGTCACCGCTGTAATCGGCATAGTGGACGGGCCCATTCAGGTCGATGATCTCAAGGGAGGGCACGATGCTCCTGCGAATCGTCCGTCCGGCCGTCGACCGGCACGAGCGCCACGATCGTGTCGCCCTCGCCGGCGCCCGCCAGCGGATCGGAGGTGCCGCTGAGCACGATGGAGAGCCGCCCGCCGGTCCTCACGATGAACAGCGGAATGGAGTCCTCGCTCGAAGCCGCGAAGTCGTCCAGGGTGAACTCGTCGGTGAGAGTCGTCCGCCGGATCTGTCCGCCCTCTTCGAGCATGTCCGAGAGCGTCTGGTAGTCGAGATCGGGGCTGAACAGGAAGCGACCTCCCATGTCGGCGGCCGGATTCGAGTCGATCCCGGCGGGAAGCCGGACCGGGTGTAATTGGTAGACATAGGCGCCCCCGAACCCCTCGGCGAAGTGAGCGCTCGCCAGCGTGTTGACATCGTCGTTCGGGGTGAGCGCGAGGAGGCGGCCGATGCCGGCGAGATCGAGGTCGAGTTCGACGTCCCGGTCGAGGACGTTGCCGTAGAACGAGCGCAGCTCTTCCATGCGAGCCTGGTAGTGGTCGCGCCGGTTGGTGGTGGCGACGACGACTGTTACCCCTGCGGCCGAGAGGGCTCGGCCAATGGCCCGTTCGAGCGGGCCCGCCCCGAGAATGAGCGCGCCTTCCTGGTGGCGCACGGCCAATCCGAGGCGACGGGCGAGTGGGGCCATACCGAGGCCGTAGATGACCACCGTGCCCACGATCACGGCAAATACGAGCGGTGTGATCTTCTCAGCGCCCACCACACCCTCGGCCTGCAGCTCGAGCGCGAAGACGGAGGCGATGGAGGCCGCCACGATCCCGCGCGGCGCCACGGCACCAATCAAGACGCGCTCCTGCCACTCGAGTTTCGACCGCCATGTCGCCACGAGGACGGCGACCGGGCGGGCGATGAGGATGAGCCCGACGATGAGCGCGACCGCGGCCGCCAGCTCGAGTTCGAGCTGATCGAGATCGAGGCGGGCACTCAGGACGATGAAGAGAACGCCGATGAGCAGGACCCGGATGATCTCCGAGAAGCGGACGATCTGCTCGGTTCTGATCGGCCGGTGATTGGCCAGGACCAATCCGAGGATCGTCGTTGCCAGCAAGCCGGACTCGGCCGCGAATTCGTCGGCCACCACGAAGGCGAATAGCGCCGCGCTGACCCCGAACAGGGAAAGCAGATGCTCGGGGACCCAATGGCGACGGAGCGCCACGATGGCGAGAACCCCGACGGCAACCCCCGCGAGGCCGCCTGCCAGCATGAACTTGATGACCTCCCAGACGACCTCGCCCACGTTCGGATCGAGGACCCGGTCGACGAGAAGCACCTCGAACGTGAGAACGGCCAGGAGCGCACCGACCGGATCTATGAAGATGCTCTCCCACTTCAGGATCGACGACACGGAACGGGACGGCCGCACCTGGGCGAGCAGGGGCCCGACCACGGTGGGGCCCGAGACCACGAGGATCGACCCGATGAGGATGGCGATACCCGTCGGGAGATCGGTGAAGAGAACGACGATGACGGCACCGATGACCCAGGTGATGAGCACGCCCACGGTCACGAGCAGCCAGAGCACCCGCTGCTGGCCGGCCATTTCGCGCAGACGCAGGCTGAGCCCGCCCTCGAAGAGAATGAGGCCTACCGCTAGGGCCACCGTCGGTGCGAGAAGGTCACCGAGCAGCTCGTCGGGGTCGAGGATGTCGAACACCGGTCCGATCAGGAAGCCGGTGACGAGCAGCAGGAGGATCGACGGGATTCGCAGGCGCGCACCCACCCACTGGGCGGCTACCGCCAGCAGGACGATGCCGGCCAGCTGAACGACTGGATCTTCAAACAGGTGACTCATTGATGACAGATGCTAGATCCGCCGGATGCCGAACTGGAGGCGACATACTCGTATGCGGCCTACAGACCGGGTTGCCGGGAACCGAAACAAGAGTGGGAAAAGGAGCAGATGGCCAGCGCCGCCACCCAACCGACGGCCGGGAGAGACCGCTACGTCGATTTCCTGCGGGCCTTCTCGCTCGTCGTAGTCGTGATCTGGCATTGGGTATTCACCATCCTGGTGATCACCGAGACGACGGTTGCCCCCCTCAATCCGATCGGCTTCCTGCGCGGCATGTGGGCGATGACCTGGGTCCTCCAGGTGATGCCGGTGTTCTTCTTCGTTGGCGGGTTCGCCCATCGCCGGGCGTTCGACAACTATCGGCCCGGCACGTCCCGCCGCTTCCTCGCCCGCCGCATGCGTCGCCTGCTCCCGCCGGTACTCGGCCTGATCGCCGCCTGGGTGGCGATCGGATTCGTGCTGCGGGCGGCCATCGACGCTGAATGGATATGGCCGGCGGTCATCCTGGTGCTCTCGCCCCTCTGGTTCATCATCGTGTATCTGGTCCTGGTGGCCATTGCTCCGCTGGCGGTACGCGCCCACTGGAAATGGGGCGAACTCTCGATCGTGTGGCTGCTCGGACTTGCAGCCGTTCTCGACGTCCTCCGCTTCACCCATGGGCAGGGCTGGGCCGCCTGGGTCAACTTCCTCGTTATCTGGGGCCTTGCTCATCAGCTCGGGTTCTTCTACGACCGCCTCATCGAGGCGCCTCGTCGAACCGGCTGGGCGCTCATGTGGAGTGGGCTGTTTGCCCTCATCGCCCTCACCAACATGGGCTTCTACCCGCGCTCGATGGTGGGCGTCCCTGGAGAGCGGTTCTCGAACATGGGCCCCCCGACGCTGGCCATCGTGGCGCTGACGATCCTGCAGATCGGGGTCGTGCTGCTGGTGCGCGACTTCGTGCTGAACCGCCTCGCCACCGATGAGCACTGGAAGCGGCTCTCGACGTGGGTGAACGCCAATTCGATGGGCCTCTACCTGTTCCACACCACCGGGATGGCGTTGGTAGTGGCCGCCCTCTACCTCTCCTTTGAGTATCTGCCGCCGGGGGAGCCGACGTTCGGCTGGTGGATCACGCGTCCGGTTTGGATCATTGGACCTGCCATCGCCACCTATCCGTTCTT
>SHLN01000269.1 GCA_004283105.1 Acidimicrobiia bacterium | reverse complement strand
GGTAGAGGGCCTGTGAGTCGACACCACCGGAGAGGATGCGGCCGGAGGCCGGTGTCGCCAGGTTGTGGGCGCGGGCGAGACGGGTGATCGAGTCGAGGAGGATGACAACGTCCCCACCCATTTCGACGAGCCGCTTGGCCCGCTCCAGGGCCAACTCGGAAACCTGCGTGTGCTCCTCGGCGGGACGGTCAAAGGTCGAGTAGACCACTTCGCCCTTGGTCGACCGCTGCATATCGGTGACCTCTTCCGGTCGCTCATCGACCAGCACCACCATGAGATGGCACTCGGGATTGTTGGCGGCCAATGAGTGAGCGATCTCCTTGAGCACCGTGGTCTTGCCGGCTTTGGGAGGCGAGACGATGAGGCCGCGCTGGCCTTTGCCGATCGGCGAGATGAGGTCCATGATCCGCGCCAGGGAGTCGTCCGTGTCATCGTCACGCTCCAGGCGGAGACGAATATCAGGAAACAGCGGGGTCAGGTTGCCGAACTTGGGCCGCTTGCGGGCTTCTTCCGGATCCATCCCATTGTTCTTGATCACCCGAACCAGGGCAGCGAATTTCTCCTGCGACCGGGGAGGGCGCACCGGACCCTCGATGAGGTCTCCCTTGCGGAGCCCGAACTTGCGGACCTGGTTGGCCGGGACATACACGTCCTTTTCTCCCGGGAGGTAGCCGCCGACGCGCAGGAACCCGTAGCCCTCGGGAAGGATGTCAAGCAACCCTTCCCTGACTTCGAGTTCGCTCTCGTCGATCGGCTCCTCGCGGTCTCGCCCGCCGCGCTTGCGGTTGCGCTTGCGGGGGCCGCCGTCACGATTCGATCCTCCGCCGCGGTTTGAGTCGGAGCGGGATCGGTTGGAAGAGCCGGCGCGTCCGCCGTTGTTCTCGCTCTTCTTCTCTGCGGAAGGGAGCTCAACGGGGGCCGGGTCCTCACTCAGCTCGAACTTGTCCGAGCCGAGGATGGCGGCGATGATCTTGGCTTTCTGCAGTCCGTCGGTCTCGACGCCCACCGAGGCAGCGATGGTACGGAGATCTTCGAGGGATTTTCCCTGCAGTTCGGCTCGTGTGGTCATAGGTTTCCTTTGCTGCTGCCGAGAGAAATCAGGCATGCGCTAGGCGTGAAGTACACGTGGGGTGCTCAACGAACCAGAGCGCTGGGGTGTCGAGCTGTGGACGGACCGTCCGGAGTACATCATAGATGCTCGACGTATTTGAGCCAACCACACGCGCGGCTTGCCTATTCCATCGGCCGGACGGACCACCTGGTTTAGCTCCGGACGGAGTGCTCCTCGATGTAGGCCATCACCGCATTGAGGTCGTTGGGGAGCACGTCGAAGTGCTCGGGCAGCCCGGCCAGCCCCTGAATTCGATCGGGCGGGATCGGCGCCTCCCCGAGTGCGGCCGCCACCGTCTCGGGGAACTTGGCGGGGTGGGCGCACGCCAGCATGACGAGCGGAACATCGCCGTCGGCCCGGAGTGACCGGCCGACACCAACCCCGACGGCCGTGTGCGGGTCGACGACGATGCCGGTGTCCTGATACACGTCGGCGATCACCCGCCGGGTGCCGTCATCGTCGAGGCGGTCCGCATCGAACAGCTCCCGGTAGGCCTCGAGCACGTCCTCGGCCAGCTCGACATGGCCGAGCAGCCGGAAGCGTTCCATGACTGCTGCCAGCCGCGGCCCGTCGCGGCCGTAGAGCTCGAAGAGGAGCCGCTCGAAGTTAGAGCTGATTTGGATGTCCATCGCCGGGCTGGTCGACGGGGCCACATCCTGGATCAGGAGGCTTCCCGAGTCGAAGGCGCGGCTCAGGATGTCGTTGACGTTGGTTGCCAGGATGAGCTGGCTGATCGGCACCCCCATCTGGCGGGCGACGTGCCCGGCGTAGATGTTGCCGAAGTTGCCGGTCGGCACCGAAAAGGCCACCGGAGAAGCGGGAGCGCCCAGGTGAAGCGCCGCGCTCGCGTAGTACACGGTCTGAGCCATGACCCGCGCCCAATTGATGGAGTTGACCGCCGATAGGGCATGGCGGCTCCGGAACGCTTCGTCGGCAAACATCGCTTTCACGAGGTCCTGGCAATCGTCGAACGTGCCCTCGATGGCAAGGTTGTGGATGTTGGCGTCATCAACGGTGGTCATCTGCCTGCGCTGCACCTCGGAGACGCGGCCGCGGGGATGGAGCATGAAGAGCTCGATGCCCTCCCGGCTCCGCAGCGCCTCGATTGCGGCCGAGCCGGTGTCGCCGCTCGTGGCGCCGATCACGGTGACCGCGTTGGAGCGGCGGGCCAGCTCGCGCTCGAAGAGATTCCCCAGCAGCTGCAGGGCGACGTCCTTGAACGCCAGCGTCGGGCCCCAGAACAGCTCGAGCAGCCACTCGCCGGCGGCAGAGTCGAGTACCCGCAGCGGAGCGACCTCGGGATGGGTGAACCGGGTGTAGCTGCGCTCGACGAGCGCCGCCAGCTCGTCCCGCTCGTAGTCCGGCTCGACGAACGGCAGCATCACCTCGGTGGCTATCTCGGACCAGGACCGGCCGGCCAGGGCGTGCCAGGTGGCGGGCTCGAGATGCGGCACCGACTCGGGAACGTACAGGCCCCCGTCGGGCGCCAGGCCTTCCAGCAAGACATCTGAGAAACCGCGGCCGCGCACGCCCCCGCGGGTGCTCTCGTACCTCACAGGTTCGGTGTGGGACCGGTGCCCTCGACGCGAATGACCGCGCCGACGTTTCGAACAACGTCGAGCGCCCGCAGCTCGTCAAGGCTGGCGCGGTGCCTGCCCTCCTCGTGGGCGTGCGTGACTAACAGCAGCGTGGCGCCGTCGTCCTCGCCCTCCTGCCAGACCGACTTGATGCTGACGTCGTTGTCGCCGAACACGCCGGCCACCTGGGCGCGCACGCCGGGCCGATCGGCGCCCTCCAACCGGAGATACCACGTGGTCTTGACGGAAGTGAAATCGAACAAGCGTCCCGGTTGGAACCGGATGGGTGGGGCGACCTCGGCGCCGGCGAGGAGCTCCCGGGCGGCATCGACCACGTCACCCAGGACGGCTGTGCCGGTGGGGGCTCCGCCCGCGCCCGGGCCGGCGAACAACAGCTCACCGAAGCTCGGGCCCTCGACGAATACGGCGTTGGTGGCGCCCCGAATCACGGCCAGTGGATGGTCGCCCGGCACGAAGGTGGGGTGGACCCGAACCGAAATCCCCTCGGCGGTGTTCTCGGCCACCGCCAGCAACT
>SHLN01000058.1 GCA_004283105.1 Acidimicrobiia bacterium | reverse complement strand
CGACGTGTTGCTCCCAGGTCCCGTTCCGGTGCACGAATCGCGATCGCAGCATGTCGTGGTGGGCGACACACGCCCGCAACGCCCGTTCAAGCACACCGGCGTCGACTCCCGCCTCCACGGCGAACAAACTCGATTGGTTCCACTGGTCGGGCACGGCGTGGTTCATCTCGAAGAACCACTGCTGAATCGGACCGATGGGCACAGGTCCGGACACCGGTTCGTCCTGCAGGACCGCCTCGCCGCTGGTTGCCGTCGCGAGTTGCTCAATGGTGGGATGGCCGGCGATCTGTCCGGGGGCAACATGAATGCCGGCCTGGCGGGCTCGCGAGATCATTCGGATACTCACGATCGAATCGCCACCGAGTTCGAAGAAGTCGTCTCGCACCCCAACAACGTCGACGCCGAGCAAGTCCGACCATATCGACGCAAGGACCGCTTCGCGTTCGGTGCGAGGAGCGACGTGCTCGCCGACCCGGCGGGCATGATCGTGGGGGTCGGGAAGCGAACCAACGTTTACCTTGCCGTTCGGCAACCGGGGGATTCCCGGGAGTGACACGACAATGTCGGGCACCATGAACTCGGGAAGGGTTGCCGACAACGTGCCCTTGACGTCCTCGATGTCGAGCTCCACACCGTCGGTGCCGACGTATGCGACCAGCTGGGCAGCCGGTCGCCCCGCTGCCGACCAGCCGAGGGCAACGGCTTCGCTGATGGCCGGATTGGAACGAAGCGCCGTTTCCACCGCAGTGGCCTCGATCCGATGGCCCCGGACCTTCAGCTGCGTGTCGCTCCTTCCGAGATACGTGAGCACGCCGTCACTCCGCCACGCTCCCAGGTCTCCAGTGCGATAGATCCGTTCTTCGACGCCGAGCACGGGGATGGAGACGAATCGCTCGGCCGTCAGGTCGGGCCGACCGAGGTAGCCGGGCACCACGCCGGAGCCGGCGAGGCAGATCTCTCCGGCGAAGCCGGGCGGGACCGGATTCCCGTGTTCGTCGAGGAGGAAGATCCGCGAGCCCGCTATTGGCCGCCCGATGGGGAGGATCTCGTCGGCTCCGGTCGCCCGGTGAGCGGTACACCACACCGTTCCCTCCGTCGGACCGTACTCGTTGTGAAGCGCAGTGTCGGGCAAGCGTTGGCGGTGGGCCTCGAGAACCCGGGCCGGGCAGGCTTCCCCGGCCACGATGGCGACTCGAAGCGAGTCGAGCTGGCCACTCCCGGCATGCTCGAGCAGAACCTCGTACAGGGAAGGCAGGCACAACGTGTGTGTCACCCGTTGCTCGTTCGCCAGGGCCAGCAACGAGATGACATCCCGTTCTTGATCTGGGGCCGGCAGGACGAGCGTCCCGCCGGTAGTGAGGGTCCAGAATATCCCGGCCACCGAACTGTCGAACGCAAACGACGACAGCAGCAGAAAGCTTCCAACCGGCCCTTCGTAATGCACGCTACGGGCCGCGGTCGACCGCACGAGGTTCTCGTGCGTCACGGCTACTCCCTTCGGGCGGCCGGTCGATCCTGACGTGTGGATGACGTAGGCGAGATCGGACTCAGTTGCTGGTAGACGGATGGCCGGGTCGTCGGATGGATCGTCGACATCGATGAGAATCGTCGTCACGTGCTCGGGAACATCCGGAGCCAGGGCCGAGGAGGTGAGGACGAACTCGATGCCATCATCGGCGAGGAGGTCCTGCAGGTGGGCGGCCGGATAGGCGGGATCGAGGGGAACGTACGCACCACCGGCTTCAAGGATGCCCAGCAGTCCGGTAATCATGTCGGCCGACCTGGGCAGGTGCAGGCCGACCAGTCGGTTGGGCCCGATTCCCGCCTTCGCCAGTCGAGCGGCGATCGCCTCGGCTCTGACCAGAAGATCGCGGTAGCTGGTGGAACCGGCCGGGTCGACGAGGGCGGTGGCCTCGGGAGTTGTCTCGGCAACCCGGCGGATGAGTTCGTGAATGGTGGTTGCATCGCCGGTGCTGTCGGGACCGGCCCCTGCGGTCCGCAGCCATGCGTCGGCCTTCTCGTCGGTGAGGCCGTACGAGGCGAGGCGTTCAGTCGGGCGGGACGCCATTGAGGTGAGCAGGGCACCGACCTGCGAGCCGAGGCTCTCGATGGCCGGACCGGAGAACGTGGCTGTGTCGTAGACGAACAGAACGCGGATCGAGTCGCCCGGCAGCACGAGCACGGCGAGTGGGTAGTTGCTTTGCTCGAGGTAGGTGCGCTCGCCGATCTCAATCCCACCGAAGCGATTTGACTGCTCGCGGCGGGGGTAATTCTCGAACACGAGGATGCTGTCGAAGAGCGCCTCGCCGCCTTCGACGTCGCTCCATCGCTGAATCGAGGCCAGCGACGACTGCTCGTAGTCGCGGGTCTCGATCTGGCCACGCTGAATACCGCGGAGCCACTCACCGAGAGGCTCATGCGGTCGAGCCTCCACGCGCTGCGGGAGGGTGTTGATGAACAGGCCGGCGGCGTGCTCCACCCCGGGAAGAGAGGAGGGTCGTCCGGCGACGGTGGTTCCGAACACCACGTCGCTTGAGCGAGTCCATCGCGAGAGGAGCAAGGTCCACGCCCCGAGAAACACGGTATTCAAGGTCACATTGAGTTCTCGGGCGGCGGCTGCCAGGGCTTCAGAGGCCGGGGCTCCGAGGTCGAGCGAATACGTCGCGTAGCCGGATGCGTCCGCTTCTGGTGGAAGACCCGGAACCTCGAGGCGGTGCGGCTCGGTGAACCCGGCCAATCGCTCAGTCCAGAACGCCTCTTCCCGGCTCTCATCTCGTGCCAGATAGCCGGCAACGAAATCGCGGTATTTTGGTGGCCGGGCGAGCTCCACGTCCCCGGGTCCCTCGAACCCGTACCGGCCCAGGAGCTCATCCAGGATCAGGTGCGCCGACCAGCCGTCGACAATGAGATGGTGGAACGACCAGATCCACTTCCACTCGGCCGGCCCGAGCCGCACGAGCGCCATCCGGCAGAGCGGTGCCTGCGCCAGATCGAACCCACGACGGCGATCGTCACCGAGGAACACCTCGAGCCGACGATCCTGCTCGGAGCTTGCCAATCCGTCCAGGTCCAGATGGCTCCACTCGGTGTCCGACTCACTTCGAACGACCTGGAGAGGGTCATCGAGACCGTCCCAGAGGAAGGCGGTCCGCAACGTCTCGTGCCGTGCAACGACCTCACCCCACGCCTGTTCGAGCCGGGCAACGTCGAGCTCGCCCGACATCGGGGTAATGATCTGGTTGACGTATACCCCGGAATCCGGGTCAGACAGGGTGTGGTAGAGCATCCCCTCCTGGGTGGCCGTCAGCGGGTAGACATCGTCGACGTTCTGCAGCGCCTGGCGCATTGCCGGTTCTCACCGCGGCTCGAGTCAAGGATCGAGGCAAGCTTTCCCAAGCCGGCTTCGTCGAGCCCCGCCAGGGGGAAGGCCTCTGAGTCGTCCCCCGGCTGGTCGACGAACCTCAGCAGCTGATCGACGGCCTGTTCGACAATCGATTCGAGCCGCTCGGCCGCAGCGCCGTGCGTAGCCCACTCGATGGTCAATGCTTCGCCGTCGATGTAGGCGTTCACCTCGGCGCCGAAGATCCGGTTGCTTTCCGGTGGCCGGACCAGCTGGAGGGGTCCTGCAAGCACGAGCTCCCCCTCCTCAGCCCCCGCATGGGTGGTACGGCCGAGATAGTTGAAGACAAGGTGTTCCCGGTGGTCCAGCGCCACGCTCGCACGAACGCGTTCCTCCGGATGGAGATACCGCAGCACGCCGTAGTCACGGCCCGACCGAAGAGCCGTCGAGAGCTGGTCGCGAACCGCCACGGCAACCGCCTTCGGGTCTGAGGCATCCGGTACCTCCGCCACGACCGGGAACAGGCTCGTGAACCAGCCCATCGTGCGGGTCACGTCCATGTCGGCAGAATCCGACTCCCGTCCGTGGCCCTCGAGGAACAAGCGGGTCCGGCCGGTGTCCAGGGAGGCGCACAGTGCCGACGTCAGCCCGGCAATGAGCACTTCGTCGACACCGAGTCCGGCCTCTGTCGCGTGGGCAAGGATCCGGCTCGTCGTGTCGGGATCGATCCGGTGGTGGCCCGTTCGTTCTGCCGATCCGGGATCGGCCGACGGCCAGCCCATGACGTCGGTGGCGGCAATGTTCTCCCACTGCCCGGCGTCGAGGTCCGGAGCGGATGCGGACAGCCGCTCCGTCCAATCCCGAAGCGAAGTGGTGACGGCCGGAAGAACCGGAGATCGTGCCCCGTCGACGGTTCGGGTGAGGTGTCCGAGGTCGTCGACGATGTGGGACCACGAGACGGAGTCGACGATCAGGTGATGTGCGACGAGGGCCAACTCGGTGGTGCCGTCTGGTGAGACGACAAGTGCGGCCCGCATCAACGGCGCAAGGGCAAGATCGAAGGGCGCCAGCAGAGGCGAGTCGAGAGGGATCTGCCTTGAGGGCCCGTCGTCGTCCAGCTCGAGCACCTCCAGACGAATCGATGGAACCTGATCGGCGACCGAGGACTCCCATCCGTTTCCGTTCCAACGGAACGATTGGCGGAGGGCATCGTGATGAACGACGAGTGCATCGAGCGCACTCCGAACGGCTTCGAGATCAACGCCGGATCCCGTCGCGATGCGCACGGCGTGATGGAAGCGCTCAACATCATCGACCTCTTCGAAGAACCAGTGCTGAATCGGGGTGAGCGAGACGGTTCCGACGATGCGCTCCGCCCGAAGGGCATCAGCGTTCACCGCCATGGCAAGATTCTCGATGGTGAGCTGCTCGGCCAGTTGGTTCATCGTGATCGGAAGGCCCTGCCGATGGGCCCGGGCGATGATTTGCACGGCCGAGATCGAGTCGCCGCCCAGATCGAAGTAATTGTCACGGATTCCGATGCCGTCGACGCCGAGCACCTGTTCCCAGATACCCGTCAGGGCGACCTCATTGTCCGTTCGCGGCGCAATGAACGTAGTCTCCATCTCCGGCCGCTGGTGGTCGGGGGACGGAAGCTCCCGACGATCGACCTTTCCGTTCTGTGTGAGCGGAAGGACATCGAGCCGCACGAACTTGTTGGGGACGAGCTGCCGGGGCAGTGTCGCCGCCATGTGCTTCTTGAGCTCGGGTGCCGGGATCTCCTCGGGCGCCACGTAATAGAGGACGAGCATTCGGCCCGACTCAGAGCTCGTGACATCTTCCGGGAACCCGATCTCGTCGAGCATGCGCGCTACCTCGGCAACGTCGATGTCGTCATCGAGTTCGGCGAGGGCGTCGTCCCGGGTCTTGTGGCCCATGCGAACGTCCCAGCTGTACGGCAAGGCATAGTTGTGATAGCCGCGCACCTTCCGGTGGTAGTAGATGCCGACATCGTTGATCAGACAGTTGGTGGAGCGCCCGGTATCGGTCGGCCGCGACCAGGGGACTCGCTCGTCCAGATAGGTGTACAACTCATCGAGCCCGACATCGACGAACCGGTAGAAGTCGACGAACTGGACCTTTTCGAACACGTCGTCGTCCTCAAACATCGAGACGTCAAGCAACCGCTGAACGGCGTCATCGACCCGGTGGTACGCCTTACGGGCCTCGAGCACGTTGGCGTCGATCTGATCGGAGCTGACGGTCAGTTCGGTGAAGAGCTCGGCGGTGAGGCGGGTCTCGAAGAACTGTCCCCGCGAAAGACCGGTGACGATGTAGGGGATGTCCTCGTCGAGGGCCGTTTGCATGCTGAGCGTGTAGATCGTCTTGTAGCAGCCGTTGCAGACGTTGCCGAAGCGTTGCAGGCTGTCCACGAAGATGTCGTTCATGGCGGGCGTGGTCATGTACCGGTGTTCCACACCGAGCGCTTCGACGACCCGCCCGATGTTGCCCTTGGCCTGATCTGAGATGTATCCATTGTCCAGGGTGAGAGCAAGGACGCGCAGTCCCATGTCGACCAACCGGCACAACACGTAGGTGCTGTCCTTTCCTCCGCTCAGCAGGGCAACGCAGTCGTACTTCCCGCGCTCGCCTCGCTGCGAGGTCAGCACCGTGGCGAGCTCGCCCTCAGGCTTGAAATACACCCGCGCCTTGCCGCTGTAGTCCTCGAAGGCCCGGCATTCATTGCACACCCGCTCCGCGTCGAATGAGACTCCCGGATAATCAGAGGCGAGCCCGCAGCGCACGCAGTGGATGAGGTCCTCGGAAGCTACCGGGTCGCCGTGCTCCCACAGGCGAGCGGCTGTTGCGGTCACGTCCGGATGGGAAGCGAGGGCGGCTTCGATCTCCCCGAGCTCCACCCGGATGCCCTTGATCTTCACCTGGTCATCCCGTCGACCGAGGTACTCGATCGTGCCGTCGTGTCGGAGCCGGGCAAGGTCTCCGGTGATGTACAGCTTCGATTCGCCCAATCCTGTGACGGCTGGAAAACGAGTCTCGGTGAGGTCGGGTTTGCCGACGTAGCCGCGGGCCAACCCGGTACCGGCCAGCCATAGCTCGCCGGGAACGCCCATCGGTACCGGACGAGCTGCCGCGTCGAGAACATACGCCCGCATCCCGGCGATGGGCCGACCGATCGGGACGCTGACGCCCTGATCGGTCGCAGGGTCGTAGGTGTGGACGATGCAGCCGACGGTGGCCTCAGTGGGACCGTATTCGTTGTGGATGCGAATCGCACCTCCAGCGCTCGCATGGATCCTCGCTGCGGTCGCCGTTGGGAGATCCTCGCCCCCGAGGATGAGCTGGCGAATCCGGCTGCCGGCCAGATCGCGATCTGCCAGCAGAGCAAGGTGCGATGGCGTGAGCTTGACGATATCCACCTCGTCTTCGCCAAACACCTCGAGCACCGCCAGATCGGCGGCTTCGGTCGTCGACGGATAGGCAACGATCGATCCGCCCGAGGCCAGCGGAACGAAGATCGATGTGATGGTCAGGTCGAACGTGAGGGGCGTGAAGAGGGGAAAGGTGAGGCCGGGGCCGTAGAAACCGGCCGCCCACGAGATGTAGTTGACCAACGAGCCACGCTCGACCATGACCCCCTTCGGCTCGCCTGTGGAGCCCGAGGTGTACAGGATGTAGGCCAGGTCTTCGGGCGCGGCGTGCGGGCGTGACCCCACCGGTGCCGTCGCCTCCAACAACGTCTCGAGCGTCTCGATCGAGGAGTCAACGTCGAGGGACTCGTCGGCGATGATCATTGAACAGCCCGCGTCGGCCGCCACGTAACTGATTCGCTCCACCGGCCAGGCCGGATCGATCGGGACGTAGGTTGCCCCCGCCCGCAGGATTCCGAGCATGGCGATCACGGCCCGGGCCGAACGGGGCAGAGCCACACCGATCACTGACTTTGGTTCGATGCGGGCGGCCAAGCGCTCGGTGGCGGTGTCCAGTTCGGCGTACGTCCAGGTGATGTCGCCTTCCCTTACGGCCGCCGAATCCGGCATGCGGGCTACCTGGTCGAGGAACATGGCGACCACGTCCAGAGGAGCGGCGCCCGGCGCCTCGCCGGCGGCATGGGCGAGCACCTCGATTCGTTCCGTGTCTCCCAGCAGGTCGACTTCTTCGATGGTCGCGTCCCAGTCCTCGACCATGGCGTTGAGGATCGATTGGAAGTGCGCAGCCAGAGCGGCGCGCTGCTCCGGCCCCAACACACCGGTCGCCACGTCGAACGCCACTGTGAAGCGACCGGTCCGATCGAAGTCGAACACCTGGATGCGGAGCTGGTGATGGGCGTCAACGCTGTCGGGGTGCAGCCACCGGGTGGCAACCCGGTTCCCGGCAAAGCTCGCGAACTCCATCGTGAGGTAGTTGAGGACCACATTCACGTGGCGGTTGATGTCGGGGTCGGCGTGACCGGGCCGGGCCAGTCGCAGGTAGTCGAGGGTGGCGGATTGGGCTTTCCTGTGGAGCGAGGCAAAGGTCTCATCGCGGTCGGTGGTGACCTCGATGGGAAACAGCTCCATGAGCAACCCGGCCGAGGATGCGAACCGCCGATTCACCCGGTTGTGGGCAGGTGCCACCACGGTGATCGTCTCCTGGCCCCCGATTCGCTTGAGAAAGGCAAAGGTGGCGGTGGCAAAGATCTGGAGCAGACCGAGATCACGGGTGAGCGCCCCGTTGCCCGGCCGGTCGATCAGATGGCCGATCTCGTCGCTCAGGCGTTGCGAGAGCTCGATCTCGATCCGTTCGTTGTCGGTGCCTGCGGCTCCCGTAGGCCGTCCGTATAGAGGGGGCGGGACCACCGTGAGATTGGGGTTCGTGTCTCTCTTCTCGGCCGCCCCGGATTCGTACTCGACGTAGGCGGCAACCGATGGCAGCGGTTCGATGCCGTCCTCCAGTCCCGAGCGGGCGGCGATGTAGCGCTCCTCCAGGCGCCGGAACAACACCTCGACGCTTCGGGCATCGGTCACCAGGTGATGCTGGTTCAAGTACCAGGCAAATTGGTTGTCGGCACACTTCAGCAAGGCAGAATCGAAGGTGGTCGCTTCGATGTCGAGTGCTTGCTTCGCCTGCTCTTGCGCCCAGGCGAAGGCAGACGTCTCCGGGTCGGGGCGGTCACTGACATCGATGACAGGCAGATTGAAATCGACCCGAGGACGGACCTCCTGCCAGGCAGCACCCTGCGGGTCCCTGATCACGGTGCGCAGGGCCTCGGCGTCGTCCACCAGTTGAGCGAACGCGAGCCGGAAGGCGAATACGTCGATCGCGCCCTCGATCACAAACAGGAACGCCGAGTTGTAGAGCGGGTCGCCCGGATTGAAGTTCTGGCTGGCCAGCATGAGCCGCTGCGCGCTCGTCAGGCCCAACTGCTCAGTCATGTCCGTACCTTCTCAGATACCTGTCAAGTGCGTCGATTGATTGGAAATTCTCGACGACGAGATCCTCATTGGGGATCGTGATCGAGAACTCGTCTTTGATGAAGAAGACCAGGCGCATCACACTCATCGAGTCGATCCGGCCGGAAGCAAGGATCTCCTCGTGCTCGTCCAATCCCTCCTCGGGGTCGATCAGCAGTTCGGCACTCACGTATTCCATGATCGTGCGGCGTCGCGTGACCATCGTCATGCGGCGGCTCCTCGCCCGAGCGGCGCGGCGAGAACCGACCCACTCTGGTCGCGCGCCCAATCACGGCCTGTCATCGCGTCTCCGTCCCTGTAATCCGTGGCGCGCATCGGCGCTCCCCGCTCCCGTTCCTCACCCAAAGTATTTGCATCCTCACTCAGGGTAAGAGATTTTCGCGTTCACGGTATCCGTATTCTCACGGTATCCGAAGCCGCACTACCCGGCGGATGAGTCCGGGGTTGTCGGTCGCCGACTGGACGTTCGTCCGGCATGGGGCCGGCAGCGATCCCGTCGCATCACCCTCACGCGCTGATGGGCCCGCCCTCGATGGTGTTCTGGATCGCCGGGCGATCGATTTTACCGTTGCGGTTGGTCGGGAACGACACGAATTCGCGCCACCCGGTCGGGATCATGTACGACGGGAGAATCGGATGCAGGTCGCGTCTGATTCTCGTCGGCGAGACCTCTTGCCCCGGGCGGGGGATGTAGGCACAGCTCACGCTGACGCTGCCGAACGTGTCGTCCCGCACGGGAACCACCACTGCGTTGAGCAGATAGTCGAGCCCGCTCAATGCCGTTTCGATATCGCCGAGCTCTATCCGGTACCCCCGGCTCTTGATCTGCGTGTCGGATCGACCGTGGAAGTGGTGGACTCCATTCTCATCCACCGAGGCGAGGTCGCCGGTGCGATAGATGGTCCGCCCCGGGTCGTTTCCATCGGGAACGAATGCCGCCTTTGTCTTGGCCGGATCCTCCCAGTAGCCGGGACTGAGTCCGGCTCCGGCGATGAACAGGTCGCCGATCTCCCCGGTGGCGGCCGGCTCCATGTCGGCGGTCATGACGAGGAGTTCCTCGCCGGGAAGAGGACGGCCGATCGGCACCGCCGAGGTTGCATCAGCCGGGATGTCGACCACATCGTGAAACGAGCTGGCGACGGTGGTCTCCGTCGGACCGTAGAGGTTGCTGAACCGGGCATGGGGTACCCGCTCCATCCAGTAGATGAGGGTAGCGGTCGGCAGGACCTCACCGCAGGCAAGCACCCGGCGCAGGCTGGGATAGCCCCCCTGTGGAATGGCATCGTGCTTGGCGATGTACGTGAGGATCGACGGAACCGAGAACCACTGGGTCAGCTGCTGTTCGGCGATGAGGCCGCCAATGGAGGCCGGCAACAGGTTTGCTTCGGGCGGAACAAGGTGGAGGGTTCCTCCCGTCCCGAGGGTGCCGAAGACGTCGAGCACGGACAGGTCGAAGTGAAGGGGAGGATGGCTCGAGTTGCGGTCACCTGCCGCGAGGCCGTAGTGGCCCACGGCCCAGTCCACGAAGTGGGTGGCGTTGGCATGGGTGATCGGCACCCCCTTGGGCTGGCCGGTCGAACCCGACGTGTACATGACGTACGCAAGCTCGGATGGATCGATCGCATGCAACGGACCGGCCGGTGCCGATCTCCACTCGTCGTATCCCAACCCGGACGTGGCTCCCTCCGCGCCGTCCATCATGCCGACCAGGCATCCGGGTGCCAGCCGGCCGACCGTGTCGGCGGTGGCGCTGTGACCGATGAGGGCGGCCGGCCGGCTCGACTCCACAACGGCGGAGAGACGCGAAGCCGGACTCTGCGGGTCGAGGGGCACGTAGGCGCATCCTGCCTTGAGCACCCCCGCCAATGCGACGATTGCCTCCGGGGACTTTCTAAGGAGCAGGGCCACCCGATCGCCCGGTTCGCAGCCTCTGTGACGGAGAGCATTCGCCAGCCTGCTGCTCGCCTCATCGAGCTCCGCGTAGCTGATGTGCTCAGACCCCATGACCACGGCAGGAGAATCGGGCCGCACGGCGGCCACTTCTGATAGTGCGGTGTGGAGGAGTTTGCTCATCGGGTTGGTCTCGGTGGCCTGCGGTTGCAGCGTAGCGAGCGACCGCCCGGCCGGACGGCGCCATTGATCGGGCCGCCGGTGCGTTCCACCGCTTGTGCCGACCGGCCCTGGTGGTCACGCGACGGATCGATACATGACCACTCCACGCGCGCACTATCGATACTCAGAGTCACGAAACCATGGTATCTTCATCTCCGAATTTGGCTACAGGAAGGCGGGCGCGTGACTGCGCTCTGGAACACTGAGGCACACGCCGTCGAAATCGCGCCGCCGCGAAATCTCCCGTCCTTTGCGGCATTCGCCGTGTCCCATCCGTCTGAACCGGTTCCCGCCGTCGACCCTGCCGAGGCGAACCTCATCACGGCCTCGATGGTGCCGGCGAGACGAGATGCCCTCGCCCGGGGTCGGGCAGCCGCTCACGCGGCGCTGCGAGCGATCGACCTCGACTCCGGACCGATTCTGTCGGGCCCGAATCGGGAGCCACTGTGGCCGGACGGTGTCACCGGCGCGATCACACACACCGCGGGATTTGGTGCCGCCCTGGTGGCACCGACGGCCGCCACTGATGGCGTCGGGGTTGATCTCGAGGAGCGCCGGCTGACCCCGGAACTGTGGGACCACCTGCCCCGGCCGGAAGAGCGGGAGTGGCTGGACGACCTGGCCACAGCGGAGCGAGAGGCTGCGATCCTGGCACTGTTCTCAGCCAAGGAATCGGTGTTCAAGGCGTTCTTTCCCAGGGTTGGAACCTTCTTCGGATTCGAGCAGGCCTCCCTCTCGCCGACGCCGTCGGGGTTCGTTGGGCACCTCCTGGAC